>WJIJ01000023.1 GCA_014730345.1 Candidatus Zixiibacteriota bacterium
ACCTGGAAACGGGTAGATGACGATTTTATCCTGGAGCAATGGAACGACGCCGCTGAGAACACCACACAGGGTATTATTAAAAACCTCAAGGGTGTGCGCGCAAGCGAGTTATACTCAAATCAGCCCGAGATTATATCCAATATTGAACTATGTTTTTCATCGAGGGGAACCTTCAGCGAGGAAAGGCATTATCACACCCAGACCACAAATGAAACAAAATATCTTAAGGTAAGTTACGCTTTCGCCCCGCCTGATTTGGTCATAATTCATGTTATGGACTTAACCGAACGCAAATCGGCGGAAGAAGCCCTCAAAAGAAGCGAGGAAAAGTACAGAATACTCGTTGAAAATGTACGGGCGGCTATCGGGATAATGGATGCTGACGGCCGGCTATTATTCACCAATCAGGTCGGCGCGGAAATCATGGGAATAGAAATTAATGAGCTGGTAGGAAAAACCCAGTGGGATATGTTCCCCGAAGCGCTTGCCGAAGAACAGGTTAAAACGGTCAAGGGAGTGATCGAAACAGGAAAGGAACTTCAAACCGAAGTTAAAACCTTCGTCCGCGGCGAATGGAGATGGTTCGATGTCCATATCCAACCTTTTCTGTTATCGGATTTTGGCAAGGAAGCCGCCATGATCATCGCCTCCGATATTACCGACCGCAAAATATCCGACACCCGCAATAAGGCTAGAATGAACCTGCTGAACAGACTTCGCGATTGCGAAACTATCGATGAATGCCTTGATACCGCATGCGAAGCAATCTACGAGGCCGGGCTATTCAAACGATCGGTGCTTACGCTTCACGACACCCGCAAACGAATATGCAACCTCGGTTATAAAGGGCTCGATTCCAAAATCATCAATGCCGCGCGCAAGGCGCCTCCCCCGTCGGATGAGCAAACCGCGTGGATGACCCAGGAAAAATTCCGTATACGCAATTCCTTTTTTATACCCGAGGAAGCCGGTATGAAATCGGAAACCGTATCCCGGTATATCCCGGCGGAAGAGTTTAGCGGTTCGGTCAAATCACCATGGAAACCCAAGGATGAACTTTTCGTACCCATCAGGGAAGATAAAAACAGGATAGAAGGATGGCTTTCGGTGGACACGCCCTTCAACCATAACCGGCCCACAGAAGACGTTATCATAAATCTCGAGGAAATCGTGGATATCGTGGGCAAGAAAGTCCACGAAATCCAAAGTATGCAGCAACTTGAGCGGGAACGCCTGGCATTGGAAGAAAAAAATATAGCCCTCAAAGAGGTCCTCGGCCATATCGAGGAAGAAAAAGTGCAGATTCGCCAGCAGATTGCCAGCAATATCGACCGGATTCTCATGCCTACACTCAATAAGCTAATCGGTAATGATACTCGGATAAATCCAAGCTACCTGCAAATATTGAAAAATGGCCTGGAGGAGCTATCCAATTCCACCGGGGGAATCTTACACCAATATTCAAAACTATCCCCACGTGAGATAGAAGTTTGCAATCTGATAAAAAACGGCTCCACATCAAAAGAAATTGCCGGTACCCTCAACATAACCATCGAAACCGTTAACAAACACAGGCGGACAATCCGCAAAAAGCTTGGTATATCGAAAAAAGATATCAATTTAGTTACTTTCCTGAACAGGATTTAATGCGTATGTTCATATACCCACTACCTACCCATATTACCCCTATTGACTAATCTCGTTGCCTTAATTATAATAGTAACTGGATTTGATAACTGAATATTTTGATAGTGACTAACGTTGGTACAACCCGAGGGGCAGCTAAGGAGTAGACGCTTGGTTCCCACCTCAAATCGATCCCGCTCAATTGAGAGCCGGTATTCGAACTTAAAGTGGGGTTTTCTATTTCTCGGGAACGGGGGAGTGAGGCGCTGATAGGCTCAACAACGATGAGTTTATGGTTACTGATTCCCAAACCTCGGAATCTCAAGCGTTTACGCAAAAAAGGGACCATTAAATTGGTCCCTTTTTTAGTTTATCCGGAAATACTTCTACTTACATATTGCTTACAATAGCCCGTCCGAATCCAGAGGTCGATACCTTGGTGGCCCCGGTCATCTGGCGGTGCAGATCGTAGGTTACTGTTTTATTTAAAATAGCCTTCTCGATACCCTTGATGATAAGGTCGGCCGCTTCCTGCCATCCCAGGTATTCGAGCATCATGTGCGCCGAAAGTATCAGCGACCCGGGATTTACCATATCCTTATCGGCATACTTGGGAGCGGTTCCATGGGTAGCTTCGAACAGCGCGATATAGTCGCCCATATTTGCGCCGGGAGCCATCCCCAATCCTCCGACCTGGGCCGCGGCGGCATCGGAAATATAGTCGCCGTTTAGATTGGGAGTCGCCACCACCGAGTATTCATCGGTACGGGTAAGTATTTGCTGGAACATGGAATCTGCGATACGGTCTTTGATAACGACCTTACCCTCCGGGGCTTTGCCGTCGTATTTTTCCCATAATACCTCTTCACTTACGGTTTGTTTGGGATACTCTTTCTCGGCAAGCTGGTAACCCCAGTCTTTGAAAGCGCCTTCAGTAAATTTCATGATATTGCCTTTGTGCATCAATGTTACCGAAGGGAGTTTGTGCTTGATCGCATATTCAATCGCCTTGCGCACCAACCGCTGGGTTCCGGTTACCGATATCGGTTTTACGCCTATTCCCGAATCGGAGCGGATTTTCAGATCGAAGGTTTCATTCAGGTACTTGATGACCTGCTTGGCGTCCTTCCCGCCCTTTTTCCATTCTATACCAGCGTAAACATCCTCGGTATTTTCACGAAAGATGACGATATTCATCTTCTCCGGGTTTTTAACCGGGCTGGGAACGCCGCGGAAATAACGCACCGGCCTTACGCAGGCATACAAATTCAATACCTGCCTTAAGGTTACGTTCAACGAACGGAATCCGCCGCCAACGGGAGTGGTCAACGGTCCCTTTAAGGCCACTATATAATGTTTTATAGCTTTGATAGTGTCCTCGGGTAGCCATTCGCCGTATTTCTCGTTGGCTTTTTCGCCAGCGTAAACATCGAACCAGGCGATACGTTTTTTGCCCTTGTAAGCTTTTTCGACCGCGTTATCGACTACCATACGGGTAGCTTTCATGATATCGCGCCCGATTCCATCGCCCTCGATTACCGGGATTATGGGATTATCGGGGAAATTTAGCTTGTCGCCTTTTACAGTAATTCTTTCGCCCTGCTCAGGGGGCGTAATCTTTTTGAATTTTGGGTCTTTGGCAGCCATGATACCTCACTAACAAGTTATATTTCAATGAGTTTTTGCCTTTTCCGAAAAAATGTAAAAGGATTTAATACGGAAAAATCAGATGAAATTCAAGTCAATTTTTATTAAAATCACAAAATAATTTGCCATCAAATAATCCGCGCCCTGCAAATTAATAATCCGGATTAAGGAAACTGCCAAATTTCAGGGTGTCGGAAATTCGTACACCCCCTGCCGGCTGAAAAAATGCCTGCCATAAAACGGGATTAATCTATAAGATGATGTTTTCCAATACTTTATAAAATTTGTAGTATTTTTCATAATTCCGGTATGTCTTAATCCAGACATCGGCTCCGACAATAATAGTGTCCATGGTTCTCTATGTCCTTGTATTGCTGGAACTTATGTTTTGGCACATGAATTGCTTTAACCATAATCGTAATTAACTCGAACAAAATATTCTTTAAATTAACAATTAAACCAATCTTGGAGGAAAAATGAAAAAAGCCTTATTCGCTCTTCTGGCGGTTTTGTTCCTTGCCGGAACATCCCACGCGCTGACTATCCTGGATTTCGAAGGAATTCCGGATGATTTTCTTTATTTTGGTGGCGACCAGAACCTCGGTAACTACTATGCGGGCGTAACCTTCGGCCCTGACGCTACTATTCTCGACGCCCAGCGCTATGGTTACAACAGCACTGGTTATCCGCCTCACTCCGGTGATGCCGTATTGTTCAGCGATGCCATCGATCATATCCGCGTTGATTTTGACAACGCCACCAACCATGCTGAACTCTGGTACACAGCTTCCTCTTCCGGTCTTTACCTGGAAGCTTACGATTCCAACGACAACATGCTGACCAGCGATTATGGCGCCGGCAATAGCGGCAGCAACGACTTCCTCGAAGTCAACACTGCTGATTTCGATATCGCCTATGTAATCATTCACGACAGCGGTAACTTCTTCACCATCGACGACTTCGGTTGGGAAGAATCCGGCGGCGGCAATCCTATTCCGGAACCGACCACCATCCTGCTGATGGCCTCCGGTCTTCTCGGAATGGGCGGCCTGGCCCGTTTCCGCAAAAGAAGCTAAGAATTAAATAATTCTTCAGATAAATCAGGGCAGAATTTCGGTTCTGCCCTTTTTTTTGTATGAAATTCCGACACCCTTGTATTTTAGTATTTATCCAAACTACGCGAAAAACCCTTTAAATTCAAGCATTCCAAGCCTTTAATGCCGGTCATGATCATTGCAGTGTATGGAATTTATACAATAAAAAATGGCCGGCCCGGCATTTAACTTGCAAGTCCTTGATATTTATTCACTTATAATGCGGGCACGCTATTTGCTGTATTTTATGTTAATAAATACTTAAGATTAGTAAATAACAAACTGTTTTAGGAGATAAGGAAATGAAAAAGGTTTTATTCGCACTGTTGACAGTGTTCTTGCTGGTGGGAACTTCCCATGCGTTGACCACCTTGGATTTCGAAGGAATTCCCGATGATTATTACTACTACGGCGGAAACCAGAATCTGGGCGATTATTATGATGGCGTATCCTTCGGTACCCACGCCACTGTATTAGACCGTGATATCTACGGTTACAACAGCTACGGTTATCCTCCGCGTTCCGGCGACGCAGTCTTGTTCACCGATGCCTTCTGGAGCGGAGAAATCAGAGTAGATTTTGACAATAACACCAATCATGTCGAACTCTGGTACTCTTCCTTCTTCGATCTCTGGCTGGAAGCTTACGATGAGCATGGCAACCTGCTTACTTACGATTGGGGCGATGGAATTCGCCGCGGCAACGCTTTTCTCGAAGTGAACACTGCTGACACCGATATCGCTTACGTTCTGATTCATGACCACGGCTACTTCTACACCATCGATGATTTCGGCTGGGAAGAAGGCCAGGGCGGCGGTAATCCGATTCCGGAACCGGCCACCGTTCTGCTGATGGCTACCGGTCTGCTGGGAATTGGCGGCATCGCCAGGTTTGCTCGCAAAAGATCGTAATAAAACAGGCGCAAAGTTTAAGGGCAGGATGCGAATCCTGCCCTTTTTTCATTGACTAAAAATTTAATGGAATCATCTATTTTTTATTGCGGCCGTTCTCCACGCTTATCGAGGGCTGGACGAATAGATAGCGTTTTATCTTCTTGGTAGATGTTTTATTGAATTCTTCCTCGCGGATACGGAAGGATTTAACTTTTTTATAATCGGCAATATCGGCGCAGAGGCGGCTAACTTCCTTTTTTAATATCAATTCAAGCTCTGTTTCCGATATCTCATTACCGCGGATTTCCGCTTGTTGTTCCAGGTATTCATAATCGGGATATATGATTGCTTCGACTGAATCAACCAGTTGTTTTTCTGTGGTCGATCCACCCATGACCAGCACCTCGGCAATATATGGGCTTCTCAACAATACCTGTTCAATTTCCTCCGGATAGATATTTTTACCGCCTTTGGTAACGATCAGGTTTTTCTTCCTGCCGGCGATATAATAGTAGCCATCATCATCGACCCGTGCCGAATCACCAGTGCGGAACCATCCATCCTCGGTAAAGACTTCCCGTGTGGCTTTTTCATTTTTGTAATAACCCTTCATTATCATCGGTCCCTTGGCCAAAAGCTCACCTACTCCGTTATAATCAGGATTATCCAATTTCAACATGGCACCTGGAATCGTTCTTCCGATGGAATTGTGCCGTGGTCTATCAATAGGATTGAGAGTTAACACGGGCGATGTTTCGGTAAGACCGTAACCCTGCAGAAATTTGATTCCCAGGGACTCGAAGCCATCGCCAATCTCCGGCGGAAGCGGAGCGCCGCCGGAAACAAATAACCTTAACGATGATAAACCCGCTTTTTCGCGAAGGCTTTTAAACACCGCTCCACCGGCATTATAACCAAAGGCCTTTTTGAGGAAATTTACCGCTCCCAGGCTGGTACCGAAGATAATACGGGTACTGCGGGGCTTTTTATCTATCGCGCGCATCAGACCGGCATGCATTTTCTCAAAAAGAAGGGGAACGCCGATGAGAATAGTGCACTGATTATCTTTTATATCCTCTATTATTTCCTTGGATTTCAAAGAACGGGCATAAGTAATACTTCCTCCGCCGATAATCGGGGTAAGGAATCCGCATGTACACTCGAAAGCATGATGAATCGGCAGGACCGACAGGAAATTATCCCATGTGTAAAACTTTATCGCTTTCAAAACGGAGTTTATGTCGGATAGTATGTTGTAATGGGACAGCATCACTCCCTTTGACTGGCCGGTAGTGCCGGATGTGAAAAGGAGAGCCACCGTATCGTTTTTATCGACCTTTGGAAATATCACTTCCATTTCATCGCCGCTTTGTTTAATCTCGTCAAATGAAAAGACTTTGAAAAGCGACCTGGGAGGTATCGATTCGGCTCCATCCATCCCGATTAAGAAATCCAATCGAGGGCACTCTATATCTCCGTTAAGAAAATCGGGGAGAAATCTGCTGGAAGTCGCCACGCACCTTGCGCCGGACTCCCTGATAATATGCCTTATCTCGGTGGGTTTTAACAGCGAATCGAGTGGTACATTGATGCCTCCCGCCTTTAAAACGGCAAGGTACATCATCCCCCATTCAGGCCTGTTCTCGGAAAGGATCCCGACCCGATCTCCGGGTTTGATACCCTGGGCGATCAAACCGGAAGCGAGTTTATACACATTTTCCCTGAACTGGAGATAGGTTATATCCTCGAACTTCCCATTTCGGTAAGCTCGCATAGCTGTCAGGGGGCCGTAGTATTTTTCACTGCGGTCCAGGCATTCCGGGAGAGTCATATCGAGTATTTCGTCGATAGTCTCCAATCCCGGATTATCATACTTCTTTTCTACATCAACTTTAAGCATAACTTTATAAATGAAAATAAATCCTTACGGATTAGCAAGTATTTTTTCTCTAAATGATTGCATGTTTTATACTTCATAAGAAGGACCTGTTGTATTATATTTGGCTGACGATGTTCCGCAAGATATTTCAAAACCGCAACCTGACTTTGTTATGGTTAGGGCAGACCCTTTCCCAGAGCGGCGACTCTATCTACCAGATAGGACTTCTCTGGTTAGTCCTCGAACTGTCCGGTTCCAAATCAATAACCGGTTTGGTTGCCATGGCTTCTTACCTGCCATCGGTTATCCTTTCACTTATTGCCGGGGTGATTGCCGACAGGCTGAACCGTAAGAGGATAATGCTCGCATCCGACCTGTTGAGATTCCTTTTGATATTAACCATCCCCGCCGTATATTTAACAGGCCTTTTAAGTCCGCTGTTCCTGGGTATCAACGCGTTCGCCATCGCTATCGCGGCCACGTTTTTCAATCCATCCCGCGATTCCTTCATTCCCCAGATAGTTCCCCGGGAAGGGCTTCTGCGCGCCAACTCACTCATACAGACTTCCTGGCAGATGGCCCTGGTAATCGGTCCGGCGCTGGCGGGAATGTTCCTTCACTACCTGGGCAATATAAATCTCTTTGCGGCTTGTTCGCTGACCTATCTGCTTTCGTTTGCTTTGCTGGTATTCATAAAGCCTGAAAATGGAATTCCGCCGAAAGTTAACAGGCCTTCGGGAATAACCGAAGTGAAAGATGGTTTAGTCTACGCGGTTAAAAATCCGGTAATCTTTCCCCTGTTGCTGATTACTATAGCTGATAATATTTTTATAATGGGGCCCGCCATAGTGGGTACTCCTGTATTTATAAAGGAAACCCTGGGGTTAGAAGCTGAGGCGTACGCATTTATAATGTCCTGTTACGCTATAGGCATGCTCGCCGGCACCGGTTTGCTGATCACATTTGGCGGGAAATTTAAAAAGGGGGCTATATTATTGACCGGGATGTTCCTGGATGGGATAACGTTCGTTCCGCTTTTATGGTCGCGCTCATTAACCAGCATGGCGGTTATTATCATAATCCATTCAATGGCCATCCCCATGCTTACGGTCAGCAGACCCTCGTTGATTCAGAATATAGTCCCGGACAATATGCGCGGGCGGGTTTTCGCGATGGTCAATATGGCGGTGGTCGGGATGTCGGCTGTATCATCGGGGCTTGCCGGGTTGGCACTGGAATATATCACCGCGCCGACTCTCTTTTTCATAATCGGAATCGGCGGCGGATTATGCGGCGTGATTGGCTGGATTTTCGCGAAAGACCTGCGCTCAACTCCCTGACATTCAAATGGCATAATTTTGGTTAATTAAAAAAGGGGACAGCTCGAAAGCTGTCCCCGGGTAGACCTCGATTCCTTTCGGAGAATTATTTCACCAGAGTCATCCTTTGAATCAGGTGCTTCTCTGCAGTATCCAACCTGTAATAGTAGATACCGGAAGCGAGAGTGGAAGCATCCCAGCTAATGGTATGCTGACCCGCCTCCATGTGACCGTCAACAAGAGTTTCGACAAGCTGGCCCGCGAGGTTGTAAACCTTCAGGGTCGCCTGTCCGGAAGTCTTCAGGTTGAACGGAATAGTGGTATTGGCGTTGAACGGGTTCGGGTAGTTCTGTCCGAGGCTGGTAGCCTGGGGCATATTGACATCACCGTCGCCGCGTTCGAACCACTCATTGCCCCACTGGGCATTACCATCGGTCCTGCCCCATGGGCTGTAGAAGGTAAATTCTTCACAGCAAACTCCCTGGTAGTTGTTAACCGCGCCGCCGACTTCCACGGTCAAAGCGACATTGGTTAATCCCAGGGCGCAAACATCGCCAACCGGGTAGAAGTATCTTCCAACGAAGGTTTCGCCCGGTTCGAGGTTGCTGGTCAGGGTCTTGGTCAGGTTAAAGTCAAACACAGAGCCGTTGACACAGTCTCCGATTGTCGGTTCAAGCTCACCAATCACTGACGGATATGTACTGCTACCGGTGTTGGTAACACTCAAGTCGAAAGCGATATCTCCGTTACACGGCACATCCGGAGTCCTGATCGTCAGGTCGCAGTCGAGATCGAACGGAGGAAGGTCGGCGTAACCAACGACCGCGCGGATATGCAGGTCAGTGGTAGCGTCCGCCCATCCGGCGCCGCCAACATTAACCTTGGTGCGGTTGTAGACCGCCGGCGAATCGCCGAGAATAACCGGAAGCGAATCACGATAGGTGAAGCCGAAGAAGAAGTCGGTATCGAAGTCCACGCCCATGCCGCGGAAATCGACATAGGTCCATGCCTGCGGATTCTGTATAGTAGCCGCCGGCCATACCGCGAACGGTGTTATTACCGAGGCTCCCGGATAGCCGCCGCTGTTCTCCCATACGTTTACATCAACCGAATCAAGACCGTAGTTCGGGTCGGTATAGAAACGGAGCATACCGGTTACGAGGTTAGCAGTTCTGCCGGATTCAGGAGTGAACCTGGTCGCCGCCTGGTCGCCGCTGGCGAATATGTAAATGTATTCGGGATCGCCGTCGTCATAATAGAGCATCCAGCCAGCCATATAATGGAACTCGTCAGTCTGACCGGTATTAGGAGTTGAAGCGCCGTCAACCGCTTCGATATAGTAGTTGATATGCGCTCCTGGCGCCTGCTCGGGGATGGTCCAGTAATAGTTGTCGCCAACGATACTATCCGGATAAATAGTATTAGTGGTTCCGCCATCTACCCAGTAGACGATATAGGCGTCATCAACACCGGAGAAGTCGGTAATTGTAGCCATGGTCTGGAACTCTTCAGGGGCGAATGTTGAGTCGGTCGCCCCATCGGTGATGATCAGCGGAGGGCTGGTATCTGTATCTTCACCGACTACGGCGAAGTCATCGACATACATACCATCCACTTCATAAGCGCCGTCCGAATCAAGGATGAAACGGAAACGTACTGATTGTCCAACGAAACCGCCGATGTCAACCGAGGAAATATACCAGTTGACTCCTTCACCATTGTACTTTTTAATCCTCTGCCAGTTGGTTCCGCCGTCGGTGGAAATATCGAAATAGACCGAGTCGAAACCATTCTCCAGGTCGTACTTGGTCCAGAACTGAACCCTGGCGCCGGGATATCCGGAAAGGTCGATATCTGTGGTTAATTCAACTTCGTTGAATTCGTTACTGCCGTAGTTCCCGGTAGGTGAATCAGCCATTGAGTTCGGGGCGGAATGGTAATTGATGGTGGAAATTCCCCAGCCACCGGACCAGGCCCCCATACCGGAATCGAAATCCTCGAGATAGAGAACGGTATCAGCAGAAGCACCAGTGCAAATGAAAAGCGAAGCTAATACGAAGACAAATAAAATCTTCCTCATTTTAAACCTCCAGCCAGTTAATAGTTGTTAATACAATAGAAATAGGATATGCCTTTTATCACCTCCTCAGGGCTGGCAGGCTCGCGGGTTAGGTGAATAGCGAGCGCTCGCCGGTTAAATTGACAAATTGTATCTTGTTGATAATTGACGTATCAACCGGTGTCAATCCAAGGTGCGAATCCCGATGCGATATCAAAGGTGACAAAGAAGAAATCAATTTTCACGCGGATATAATTATAATCAGAAAACTCACCGAAGTCAATAGTTTATTAATATAAGATGCTACAAAATTACTGGATTAGTTTCATAACTACATCAGTCAGATATGCCCTGTAATGTATCCCCCCGGAGTCCACTGTCTCCATAACCTTACTTATTTGAGGGATTTGTGAAGGCTCGACAACAAAGACTTCCCGTATCTCCCGGGTGTCTCTCGGTTGGAGGTCGCCCTCTATAAAATCCGCGGTGAAGATATGAGATATCCAGTCGATGTATTCATCACCGCAAGTGAACCTGCAGTTTATGCGTAGAATGTAAGAATCCAGTTTTATTACGCACCCGGTTTCCTCGTAAGCCTCCCGCAACGCTCCCTCCTCGAGGGTCTCCCCGGGCTTCGCCGCCCCCGACGGCGCTCTGCACATCCCCTTTGGATACCAATGCTTGGCATTGAAGATAAATTTATCGCCCTTGCGGATAAAGATAGTTACGTCATGTTTACGGCCATGCTTCTGTGATGCCTTGACCATGGAAAACTCGTAATCGGGCATCTCGAAGGTTGTCTCCCGTTCTTGAGGAATCCCGAATTTTTGCTCTGTCTGTTCAACTATCTCTCGTGTGATGTACGCCATTTAGCCTTTCTGAGTAAGAAAAACACCGAATATTACTATCAATCCTGCCCCAATAAACAACGCGCTGAATGTTTCTCCAAACAAAAAGAAGGACATGATGGCGGTAACCACCGGTTGAAGATTGTTCACCACCCCCACTTTTGAACTTTCCATGTGCTTTAGGGCCCATACCCAGAGAGTGTAGGCAACAATTGAGGTCATCACCGTCATCCACAGGACTCCGCCATAAGCCAGCAACGGAGCGGAGGTAAAATCGAAACCAACGGTCTGGTATATACCGAACGGGAAAAACATTATAGCCCCGAAGGTAAGGGCCCGGGCGTTAACGAAAAACGCCCCGTACTTGCGTATCATGGGACGTCCCATCACCGTGTAAAATGACCACGAGGTTACCGCCACCAGGATGGTCAGGTCGCCGATGACATAATCGGATTTAAAGTCGATACCGTTTTCACTCAGGATCAGGTATACCCCGAGAAAGGCGAGGATAATCCCCAATGTTTTCATCCACGCGAACCTTTCCTCCCTCAGTGACAGCGATATAATATAGACAAAAATCGGCAGTGTTGAATACATTAGCGCCGAGTGCGCGGGAGTTGTGTTGCTGAGACCCATAAGGAAAAACAGTTGATTTCCGGGAACGGCAAATGCTCCCAGCATCCAGAAATAACGGAGGTCTTTTTTTTCGATGGAGAGACGCGAATAGAAAATCCTGGTACTGAAATAAAGCAGTATGGCGCTGACGGAAAATCTCAGCAAGCCGATGGTCAAAGGGGGAATATGAAGAAGAGCATACTTCCCCCAGATGTAAGTAACCCCGACGATTAATACATTCCCGAGAAGTCCGAATCCTAAAGCGGCACGCCGGGGCATCGGTTAGATGATCTCTACTCGATTTCCATAGACAAAGGTTTAAGCACCCTCGATTCGGAATCGGTGATCTCGACTCCCCATTTACCCTTCATATCCGGGGTGATGGTTTTGTATGAGTAAGTTCTCCACCGGGGGCCGTTGATAACCATATCAATCTCGGCGACCTTCGCGCCCTCGTAGTACCAGATATGCTTGATTGTAGTGTTGGGTTCGGCGCCCTGGATTTCCGCGAAACAGTAAACCTGCTCGATAGTCGCCGGGAAACTCTCGGCTGAATTTACCGGTTCCCTCTCCTCGATATCCTCGCAGAATGAAGCCCGGGAAACAGTTAACTCCGCGTAAACCATACCGCCGGTAAACAAACATATCGCGGCGGCCAAAATCAGGACTCTGGCGTATTTTTTCATCTTTCCCTCTCCTTGGATTAAGGTTTTTCTCATACCTTTTATTTCGGCAGAGCCGTTAATTAGCCTGACTTACTTTTTTGCTCGAGATTACGAATTTTATCCAATAACGCGGTCTCTACCAATTTGGAAGCAGTCTCGATATCTATATGAGCCGTATTTATGAGAATATCATAGTGGGCGGGATCGTCAATATCGAAGCCGAAATTCTGGGATATATACTCCCTGCGGTGTTTATCTGATTCCTCGATCATCTTCTCGGCTTCTTTTATGGTAACGTTTTTAAATTCTATTAAATTGGAAATACGGCATGACCTGGGAGCGACTACCCTAACGTGCAATCCGGTGTTCATCTTCAATATAAAATTGGCTCCCCGGCCCACGATGACCGCTTTGCCGTGGGAGGAGATGGCATAAATAGACTTGGCCAGCCATTTCATATAGTCGGACGCGTCGACTATCTTGCCCTTGAGAATCCCTTCCAGCCAGAGCTGTAACTGGGGCTGGACATTTTCATCTAAAAGCTCAATAAGCCGTTTGCGGCAACCGGCATCCTTGCAGATAAAATCTATGAGCTCGCGATGGAAAAGCTGGTAATCGAGACGCTCGGCGAGGACTTTCGCCAGATATGAGCCCCTGCTGCCCTGCTGCCTGCTGACGGTTATCAACGGTTTAATCTCGGGCAGAGGCACACCTTCTTCCGCGGCCCGGGTTTTCTCCAGTTCCCATCTTCTTATCTGTTTATCTACGATAGCTTCCAAGGAAATCATACACCTCTCCTGTTGAAGGAAATAACATCACACATGGTCATTGGGATGTCAAGCTATTAATAGCAAATTTTTATGGAGGCGTCCTGAAAGGATAAACCTGCGGAAGGATGAACCTTCCGCAACCGTGTTGAATGGTTGGATAGCATAAAAAAAGCCCCCGGCGAACCGGGGGCAAGTCTATGAACAAATCCGAAGTAATATTACTTCAGGAGGTTCATCTTCTTGGTGATGCTGGAATTATCGGTTTCGAGGGTGTAGAAGTATACACCGGAGGAGACGGTGGAAGCATCCCAGGTAGCAATGTGGGAGCCAGCGTCCTGATAACCGTTAACCAGAGTTTCAACGACCTGACCAGCAAGGTTGTAAACGGTTACGTTTACGTTGCCAGCTTCAGCCAGTTCGTACGGAATAGTGGTGTTAGCGTTGAACGGATTCGGGTAGTTCTGACCGAGAGCAGTAGTGGTCGGAACCATTCCGCCTTCACGCTCGAGCCACTGGTCGCCCCAGACGACTTCGCCGCCGGTGCGTCCCCAAGGATTGTAGAAGAAGAACTCGTCACAGCACTCGGCATAGACGGTGCTACCGTCGCCAGCGTCAGCGTTGATAGCTACGTTGGAAAGACCAAGGCCGGATACGTTACCTACGGCATAGAAGTAGTAGCCGGTGAAGGAAGCGCCCGGAGCCAGGTTGGTTACCAGGGTCTTGGTCAGGTTGAAGTCGAACTCAGTACCGGTAGCGCAGTCGCCGATGGTCGGGAAGATTTCGCCGATTACGGTCGGGAAAGCGTTGGCGCCGGTATTGGTTACGGTAAGGTCAAAGAGAATGTTGCCGCCGACGGACGGTACATACGGGCTGACGATGGTCATGTCGCAAGAAAGAGCCATCGGTTCCTGCTCACCATAGAGGCAGAAAGCCTGCTCATAGGTGGTCGGGCCAATGCCGGTCTGGTAGGAATTGACGCCATTACCAGTGGTGCTGTTGTACCACATGAATACGCAAGTGTCGCCATTACCAACACCTTCAATACCGAACCAACCATCAGCGAGGGCTACGCCAGAGGCGAGGCTGAAGTCAGCGCGATATACATCGTATACGTCGCTGAGCTGGCAAAGGAATACCGGGGTCAGGTTAAGGGCTTCGGTATAAGTCGGATTGTCGAAATCCGGAATACCGCCATTGTCGGCGCAGAAGTATACGTTGACCGGCATGGGGTCTTCATTACACTCGCTCCAACCCCCGCTATAAACCAGGTCGCCATACCAGACAGTCGCGGACTGGATGGTACCGTTTACCGAATAGTCATCATATACACAATAACCAAGGTCGGTGTCGGAGGTAACCAGGGCCCAGCTTCCATCGCAGTCTTCCGGTTCCTGGGTCCAGAGAGCGCCAGCGTCACAGTTGTCGGCTACGAGAATGTCGCCGCCCACGGGATTGTTGTTAGCAATGTGGGCAGGATTGGCGGCAAATACGCTTCCAGCGATGCCGAGAGCAAAGATACAGGTGAGAACTAATAGCTTCTTCATTAAAGCTTCTCCTTTGTTTGTAGGTTAACTTGTGAAGTTAGGTTTAGGGTTTAGTGTTTACGAAAACTTTGTCCGGGAAATCGTTTGCACCACAATTTATTCCCGGTCAACACCAATTAGAGTAGCCTTACTTCACCTCCTTTCAGGTCATTTGGGTCCAGTGTTGCATATAAGGTTCTACTAACAATCTTAAATGCGACTGACTTTTCAAATATCTGAAAACTACCATTGGTTTCAAATCTGCGCTCTGAACCTATAAAAATATCTAATACCTTACTTACTTTAAATTAGTCGATTCTTTCGGCTTTTTTAGAACAGCGACCTTTCGGTCTTTAGAAGAAAAATTAAGAAGCTTAACTTTCGATTCCAATATATAAAAGTCAATTTTCGTTGTCAAGCGTTTTCTGTTATAAATTTAATACTCTATTGTTTCTGCGACTTGTAAAAGAACATGCCCGTTAAACCCATTTAGCAAAACCTATGCCATTTGGGAAATCCGCATTATTTGGGGATTTAGTCAATATCGATTAATAAACGCGGGCGCCGACCGCTAATATTTTTCTATCCGGCACAATTTGTAATTTGTTAGTATATATATAAATACGGATATATAACTTATGTAAAAATTTAATAATTATTATATAGAGTTCAAAGCGAAGTTAATGGGGGACTATGGGATATAATTCACAAGAAATTCAGATATGAAGAACTGTTCAACTTTTGTGCAATCGGGTTGCAGGTTAATGATAGCTATTATCCTTAATTAAGGATTGGTGTTTTACAAATATGATAATCGTTGTCTATTTTCCGGGCTTAATACTCGAAAATATATATTCCCACTCCCGGCACCGTTACATAGAGTTCGTTGTATGTTGTCCTGCGTATCACATCGATGCAATCGCCGGACATGGGAAAAGTCTCGGTAAGCGATGGATATGACGACACATCGAATATCTTGAAGCCGCCGGTTTTATCTGCGAGGAAAATGTTGCTGTTATGATAGAAAATACCGGTAGCATCGTTAGTGGACACGCTTCCCATATCGGTCATGGCCCATGCTCCGCAGTTGATAACCTGCATTCCGGCGGTGCCGTTGGCCAGGTAGGCATAGGTGCCGTCGAAATCGAGCGCATGGGTAAATCCTGACATTATATTGTAGCTGGCGACGTTGTAAACGTTATTCGGTTCGGTAACATTAGCCACATGCAAGCCGTTGGAACCCGCGGCAAGATAGACATACGAGCTGTCCACGGTAGTCTGAAGGAAAATGTCATAGATTTCGGTAACCCCGTTGTAAACCATGTACTGGGTCATACTCGACGGAGTGGAAACGTCGACGGTATGCAGGCCATCTCCCCCCTTGCCGACATAGGCTACGTTACTTTTAACGCACACCGCGCTGAATTCCATTGATGGAAAATACGCTCCGGCGTTAGCGGGACTGAGTTTATCGCTGATATTCACGGCAACCATACCGTTTGAATTGGTCGCCAGGAAGGCATAGTTGTTTTCAATTGAAAGGTCATTTACCGTACTTCCGGCATTGTAAGTGGATAAATACCTGGGCGCCAGGGGATAATTCAGGTTATATATTTTCAGGTTCGGTCCTTCGGCGACATACAGATAATTATCATCAATATCCATCCTGCCAAGCTGGTTTGAATTTTCGATCAAGCCGCGAAAATAGAGCGGGCCGTTATTATCCACGAATACCGAGTCAACAAACGACGGATCGGAGAAACCATAAGAATTGTGAGCCCTTACAAAGTAGATATACCATCCATTGCTAAGGCTGGAATTGTCCTGAAAAGTGGAATCACCATAGACGTTGCCGAGACTGTCAACAATCGACGAACCGGCTCCTCTGCGGTATACGGCGGAATAGTCAACTCCGGGATTTTGGTTCCAGTACAGTTCGGTCCTGGTTCCATCGTACCAGCTGGCAAGCATAACCGGTCTGGCCGGAGGCGGATTCTGGGTATTGAAATAAGATTCACCGGTAAAACTGGAGGTTCCATAAGTATTCACGGCGGCTACCCGGTAATAATACTCCTCGTTAGAGGTAAAGGAAGCATCGCGGTAATAACTGGTATCAGGTCCGGTATTGGCAAGGAACTGCCACGTTCCTGAGGCGGTCCTTCTTTCGATAGCGAACTGGTCTTCATTATTGGAATTATCAGTCCAGGCTACGGCGATTTCGGTGCTTGAATGCCAGTAAGTTTCCAGGTTCGATGGCGCGTTGGGAGCCTGGCCGAGGACTGAGGCATCGAAATGATACTCGTTGCTGTAGCTTGATGTACCGCCGGAATTCTCCGCGCAGACCCGGTAGTAGTATTCTTCGCTGTAATTGAAATCGTAGTCCCGGCAAGAAGTATTATTGGCATAGGCAGTATCGATTACCGAATAATTAGAGCCTCCCACCGTGCTCCTTTCAACGAGGAAACGGTCTTCATTATACGAGTTATCACTCCAGGTAACCAAAATCGCGTTATTACCGCCATCCCACTGGGCGCCGAGGTTTGATGGCGCGCTGGGAAGCACCTGGGAAAGGGTAACGTTTATACGGCGTACTTCTCCCGGGTCGATGGATACATTGGACTCGGTGTATGAATACTGCTCCTGGTTGGAATTATCCCTCGCGGAGACCGAAACCGTTCTCCCGCTTCCGGCGGGGATATCATCGATACGCCCGGTGTTCTGGGAAGCGTCAAAGCTTCTCTCGATTGTGGAGAAATCCGAGCCGCTCACCCTGACTACCATGCTGGTAACGCCCGGGGGGGCATCATACGGTTTGCTTAGTTTACCGGAGTTTTTACTGGAATTATCTATATGCTTGGGACCATCCTGCCAGACGGCATCAATTGCCAGGGAACCGCAGTTCTCCGGTTCGGTAACATCGCGGGAGCATGAAAGAGAAAGAACAAACAGACATAAAATAGATCCCACCAGAATTTTCGCAGTCATAGTTTTCATAAGATCCCTCATTAATTATCTCCAGTTAATGATAACCGAACCGCTTCCGCCCCCGGAGCCGCCGCCGCTGGGATCGTCAGACTTGGCTCCTCCCAGAGCAAACGCCGCTCCGCCGCCGACCCCGGCTATAAGCACCCAGAACCACCATTTACCAAATACGCTCCCGCCGCCCTTTTTGGCTTCCTGTCCGGACAATTGTCCCATATCCTGGTTCGATTTATCCTTATCCAGGCGTACATAACTATCACGGGACGCGTCCGATAATCCTCCCTCACGGGCATCGGCCTGGGCATATTCGAAATCAACATCAGCCATCTCCATGGCGGCGTATGATAAATACGGGCTTAAAATCTCGTCAATCGAACACTGGGGGCAGTCCTGGACCACGGTTTTCTCGATACGGCCGGATTCAATATCGATCAGGCGCAATGTAATTGTCCAGGTAGTACCGATTTTGCCGATAGAGCCGCCGATTATTTTCTCCACCGGAAGCAATTTACCTATCTCGATAAGACATGATGCCTGGTCGCATGCTCCGGAAAGCTGAAATCCCTGCTCTTTGAGGATGTCATCCATCTTCTGGCGTTCAAGAATATTGAATTTCTGAGTTTTCCAGATTTCGGCGCGAAGGCGGTCGGTCAGCAGACCGCTTTCTTCAACCGATGTTCCGGAAACATCGAGATCGGCAACCGCCACGGCAAGCATATCGTCTTCAACGGTTTGAGCCAGGGCGCTATTGAAAGAACCCCATATCTGCACCCACAGGAAAACGACGGCGATTATCGGCGATATTCTCAGTATTTTCATAGCGTCCCTTTATAAATCATTTAGTTATTTTCGGTTGGTTAACAGGAATTACCTGTGGAAATTATCGGAAGAAAAAAGGGGGATTTGAGAATCATCTTAACATTATTTATAATGTTTGTGTAATACTCCCCGCATACAATTTTAAAATTATTATAATTAAACTCTAACCTTTCTCAAATATTGAATTTTTATAATTGGTGGGATTATGGTGCTGATTGATTGTATAATTCGAGTGAAATCTTCCACGGACTTCATATTGAAATCTTCATATAAACCAAAACCAAATATAATATAAATCTATTTCTCTTACTTCTTTTTAAAACCGTATCCAAAATTTGGATTTAGCTTATCATTTGTAAGGAGGTGATAAAACCAGCCGTTAAGTTCAAGCCAGTATCACAATAAGCAAAGTAGATTACTTTTCAATTCAACCTATCAAACGTGAAAGGGAAAAAATGAGAAAACTAAACTTACTGATCGTTGTAACTCTTTGTATGAGTTTCTCTCAACTGTTTGCCGCGCCTGGCGATATAATCTGGACAAAAACTTATGAAAGCGATGCTGAACAACATCCGAGCTCTTTAACCAAAACATCTGACGGAGGTTATATAATTGGGGGTTATACCGGTCATTACGGCGTCGGGACTTGTTATGATGGCTGGTTGGTTAAAACCGACGCGAACTGTGATACCATCTGGACCCGTACCTATGGCGGTGACAGCACAGATGTAGTTAATTGGGCCGAGCAAACCTCCGACGGAGGATATTTTGCGGTTGGCTACACAAAAACCTACGGGGCCGGACAAGAAGATGCCTGGTTAATAAAAACCGATTCAAACGGTGACAGCCTTTGGACTAAAACCTATGGCGGGTGGAATCATGAATACATAGTTCATGGTCAACAAACCTCAGACGGCGGGTACATTTTAACGGGCTATACGTATAGTTTCGGTACCAATAATTACAGCGATGTGTGGCTGCTAAAAACCGACCAAAATGGAGATACTCTTTGGACAAAAACCTACGGTGACAGCACTTGGGAGTCTGGCGATTTTGTCAGGCAAACCGCTGATGGTGGATATTTAATTGGTGCCACAGCTTTTTGGGATACCGAAGATTGCGATATGTGGTTGATTAGAACTGATGCCAATGGTGACACTCTTTGGACCCGTACCTACGGCGATGATGATTACAGAGAAAGATTATACTCGTTGGATGTTACTTCTGACGGAGGCTACATCATGACCTCCCAAACCCATGATTGGTATGAAGAACTCGGCAGTGACCTTTATATCGTGAGAACCGACTCTAACGGCGACAGCTTGTGGTCAAAAACTTATAGTAAAAATGAGTATTTTGTGCCGTATTCCATTAAGCAGACTACTGACGGCGGATATGCTGTTACCGGTTACACCGGTTCAAATGATCCCTACGAATTCGATATTTTTGTACTTAAAACTGATGCTAATGGGGATACTCTTTGGTCCAGGACATACGATCGGGATTTAGATGATTATGGTATTAATATCCTCGAAACCGATGATGGAGAATTGTTAGTCCTGGCGTCGATAGGTAGTTTTGACTCGTCAACCAGTAATCCGTACTTCCTTAAGTTGAACGCCTATGAACTTCTCTGCGATGTAACCATCACAACTCCGCGCGTTCCCTCAAATGGCGGTAACCTCGGCTTCGACATCAACGTGACCAATTACACATCCAATACTATAGCCCAACTCCATGGTGAAATCCATCCCACAATCGGGGACTGTGCCAGCGGTACTCCGTTTGATTTCGATAATTACCGGGTAATGACCTCCGATTTGACAATCGGCGAGAGTTACACCGGTTATTACTACATGACCATGGGCAACTGGAGCAATTTGCCCAACCAGGTGGCATTGGGTATCGAAGTAGGCGACGGTCCTAACAGCTATATGTGCGATGACTGCGGTGAGTTTTTCTTCCAGCATCACTGGTATCGCGGCGGTCAGCCTTCCTGGACCAACATAAAATGGTTCGAGCGCGGTGATGAATTCGCAATTCCAGGCGAAGTCGCCCTCGGCCAGAACTATCCGAATCCGTTCAACGCAACCACCGTTATTCCGTTTGAACTTTCAGCCGACGGCAATGTAATCCTCAAGGTTTATAATCTTGCTGGCCAGTTGGTGGAAACTCTGGTCAATGGCTACATGAACGCCGGTTCGCATAAGGCGCAATGGGACGCGTCGACGGTTTCCTCGGGCGTGTATTTCTACACATTGGAGACTGATGATTATACAACGACTAAGAAGATGAACCTTTTGAAGTAGAATTCGAAAAATACGGCAGGCCACACGGTCTGCCGTTTTCATTTTGCTTCCAGCCCTATTTCTGCCTGTACCCGATGGGCATTATCGCCAGCGGTTTTTCTTCATCCATCTGGCATGCCTTGTAAACGAAGTTGTCGTCGAAAGCGCCAATCAATACTGTCGAAAGATACATGGCCTCCGCCTGCAGGTAGATATTTTCAGCAACCGCGCCGGCTTCCATGTGAACATAACGCGGGCCCCGCTCGGTGCCGTATTTTATCTCGGTGCGTTCGTAAACCGCTCCGATAACAAAAACCAGCGGGGATGTGTAAATCCGTTCCGCGCGATAAATTGAACGGGCAAGGTTGCGGCGGCGGTCGTAGTTGGCCATGCAAACCAGTTTATGGCCTTCGGGGATATAGCGGTACAGCCCCTTGTCGACATCTTCCACATTTCCCACGAATACGAAAATCTCGATGGGGTATTTGGCGCCCGCCGAAGGAGCGGCGCGCCATCCCCTCTTCTTTTGGGTAATTCCCTGCGCGGCCCAGAGGAGCTGGGAAAGTTTGCGTTTTTCGACAATGGCATCGGAGATATTACGTATCGAACGCCGGTTGGCGATAGCTTCTTCCACGCTTATCTTGCCCTCGATGCGCGGTTCGGGCAAAGTTATGGTATCGCCCACGGCGATCTTTTCGCTTTTAACCGGAACCTCCTCTTCGGAGGAATTATCAGAAGCAAAGGTTGAAAATGGACTGCTGATTAACAATACTATCACGCACGCCCAAAAAACTAATACCGGGGTAAACTTTTTCATGAAAAACCTCCAGGGTTAAATCTTCGATTAGAATTGTATGATTTTAATCGATTTGGATTCAGCACGCAAGTGAAAACGGGCGGACCTTTAAGCGGCGATATATAAAAAAACAGCCGCGCCTTTCGACGCGGCTGTATATACCGGGATTTAGATTTCTATTTAGCTGAATCGACAATCTTCTCCACTATTACGCCCACTTCATCAGCAACCTGTTTGATCTTGTCATCTTTGAATAATTCCGCCATTAACTGGGTACGCATACCCGAAATATATGTCTGTCCGTTTTCAGTGTAGACATTAACCTTGCATGGCAGGAACAACCCAATATTGATATTCTGTTCGAGAACCTGGGAGGCGTATTTGCCGTTGCACACCTCTATTATCTTGTACGGCTCCCGGTCAAAGCCTTTTTCCCTGAGGGTGTGGTCCACATGATGAATATGCAGTACCCTGAAGTTATTATCAGCCACTGCTTTTTCGACAGCCGCCACAGCCTCTTCAACGCTTTTACTCGTTTGAACTGTATATCCTAATTCCATAATATATTCCTTTCATTGTTTCTAATCCTCAACTTCCTCTATTTCAAAAGTATTGATTATCTTTGAAGACTGCTCAATGGTTTGGCCTACAGAGCAGTACTTGTTGTGGGACAGATCAATGGCCCGTTCCACTTTCTGTTTTTCGATATCTTTGCCTGTTATATAGAACTTAATATTGATTTCCGTGAAATTCTTGGGCGGACTGTCCTTCTGGGTACCAATAACTTCAACCCTCATTTCGCGAACATCCTGCCGTTGTTTTTTGAGAATATTGAAAACATCCACCGCCGTGCATCCGCCGAGGCCCGCCAGCAGTAGGTCAACCGGTTTAAAAGCCGCGTTATCACCGCCTGATTTCTCGGGGATATCCATCAATAACGCGTGTTTTTCCTCATCCAGGGCGATAAAACTTCCCCTGCCCGCCCAGCGCACGGTAATCTTCTTGTCCATAAATAACCTCTGGTTGTCCTTTCTATTCGTATCCTAAAACTCAATGCCTTCGATTTTCAGCAGTTTTTCTTTCATGGGCAATCCGCCTCCGAATCCGCCAAGACCGCCATCGGATTTGATAACCCGGTGACATGGTATCACTATCGGTATCGGGTTGCCGGCCATAGCTGAACCGACCGCCCGGCTCAATGCTTTTCCGCCCGATTTTTCGGCGAGTTCGCCATAGGAAGTGGTCTTGCCCGGCTTCACCTTTCTCAGCTTGCCGTAGACCTTCTTACGAAATTCGGTTGTACCGGTCAAATCAAGTTTCAATTTGAACGTTTTTAACTTGCCTTTGAAATATCCATCAAGCTGTTCTACGGCATCTTTAAAGAATAGATTGTTTTTCTCCGGTTTTGATTCGCACTTTTTCGAATATTCCTTCAATGAAGCGCTTTCGCTTTTGGGATTAAGATAAATGGCATTAATCCCCTTCGACGAGCCGCCGATGAATAGATTCCCTACCGGGGTTCCTTTCATCATCGTGTAGTAATATTTTCCATCCATCCCTTTTTCCTCTTTAAATCTATTTCCACTTTAATAATCTTCACATTTTGCTCATCTTCCTCATCTCCCCGGTAAATAAACCCTCCCGGCGAACAGATTATACTCCTGCCGTTAGCAGGATGCCCGAATAATGTCCCCACAGAACAACATTTACATAATACCGCTCCTGATAACTCCGCCCCTCTGAGGAATATCTCCTTATCCCGGGTCAATTTATCACCGGGCTTATCGGCTTCCTTTACGATTGAATATGTGGGGGCGAAAATAATCCGGGCGTTGAGTTTACGTATATCCGAAAATGTCGAAGGATTGAGGGCATCGGCGCAAATTATCACCGAGCAGTCAGTTCCATCAAGGTTGAATATACTAAAACCATCTCCGGGGGTCAAGATATCCCGCTCTCTGCCATAGAGGTGAACTTTGCGGTGTTTAGCTTTATAATCGCCGTTTTTATATATGAAACATGTATTATAGAGGGTGCCATTATCAGGTTCGACCACGGTTCCGGCAACGAGGTATCCGGGGATATGCCCGGAAAGCTCTGAGATATATTCAATTATAGATCCGAATTCCCCTGCGGCGGATTGGTGGTCAGGGATACCATTTTTAACCCAGAAATATTCCGGCAGTAAAGTGAAATCGGGCTCAAAATCCTGGATTTCCCGCAGGTCATCGTGAGGGACGCCGCCGCCAATCTTGCCCTGGTAGAGCGTTATTTTCTTGATAGCATCACCAGCCATAGTAATTAAAGTACATTATTATTCTAACTGTTCCCTAACAGAAAAAAAACATAATATGATATGAAATTACTTGACAAAAATGAAACTTTAATTTAATTAACTCCGTACTCAAGATTAAATCCAGAGCTACAATAGACGATTTACTTATAAACAATAGATAACTGATTCAGATAAACGACCTATGAAACTCTTTACCACAGGAATTGTAAACTGCTAAAACCCTCGCCGGTCGGCGTGTGTTTTACAGTGCGGCATACCGCGGGAAACCGCTAATATAGTAATGCCGCAATACAGCAATCCTGAGGAGTTTGGGTCGATTTTTCTTTTTTAACAGGAACACCCGCCTTCAGGCGGGATTTTTCGTTTAAACACAAAACACAGGAGGATTCCATGCAGAATCTAATGAATCATCGGGAAGCCTTTTTAATCGTGCAATTGGCAACAACTTACTATCCGTCCCCGGACGGTTGACTGCACGGCTGATAATTACCGTACGCTTTCACAATTAGTGGAATAACGGGAATTGTAAGCCGCGCGTTTTGAGATGATTTGATTTGACTGGAGAAATTTGAAACTATAACCTTCTAAAATACGAAGGGAATTAGGATGGACGCGGTTTACTACGAAGAAGAAAAGACACAAAAAATATCACTGCGGGATTTTCTAAAACGCATGGTCCCGCTGTTAAAACCTTACAAGAAAAGGCTCGCTCTCGGGGTGCTTTTCCTGGTAATCACCACCAGCGCCGTAATCATCGGCCCGGTCCTTATAAAACACGCCGTAGATGTCGACATGAAAAATTCGGATTATTCCGGGCTGGTCACCACGGTTCTGCTCTACCTCGGCGTGCAGTTGGTTTTCCTGCTGTTCAACTATCTCCAGCTTATTAACCTGGAGTGGATTGGCCAGCAGGCGATGTCCGCCCTGCGCAAAAGGCTGTTCAACCATATAATTCACATGTCGATGAAATTCTTCAACGACAACCCGGTGGGCAGGCTTCTCTCGCGGGTGGAGTCGGACACCGAATCGCTGAGGATGCTCTTCACCCATACCATGGTTACCCTTATCGGCGATATCCTGATGCTGATGGGTATGTTCGCGGTGATGGCATACGTGGAATGGCGGTTGACATTGATACTTTCGCTCTTGTTGCCGGTGCTGTTTACGTTGACATACTTTTACCAGAGAACCACCAACCCGATGTTTCTCGAGGTGCGCAAGAAGATGGCCGATATTTCGGCATTCCTGACCGAGTATATCCAGGGGATGTCCATCGTCCAGATATTCAACCGCGGAAAGCAGGTGCGCCGGAAGGCATACGGGGTAAACGAGAGCAAGAGGAAAACCGAAACCAGGGCCGAGTTGATCGTGGTGTTCTTCTTTAACACCATCTTTTTCTCGGAAACTGTGGGCATCTGCCTTGTGCTGTGGTTCGGCGGAAGGCTTTCGCTGGAAGGCGCAATAACGGTAGGAACGCTGATAATGTTTATACAGTATATCCGGCGTTTCTACGAACCGATATACGCCCTTTCCGACCATATGCGCATAATCCAGAAAGCTATGGCCGGCTCGGTGCGGATATATTCTCTGCTGGCGCAGGAGCAGGTCGTTACCGACCCGCCGAAGCCCAAAGCGGTCAAGCCCTTCAGCAATTCTCTGGTGTTCGAGAATGTATGGTTCGCTTACAAGGATGAGGACTGGGTGCTCAAGGATATCAGCTTCGAGATACCCAAAGGCAAACGTTACGCATTAGTCGGCGTAACCGGCGGCGGGAAAACATCGATTATCAATGTTCTCCTGCGCTTCTATCCTTTCCAGAAGGGCCGTGTGTTAATCGACGGCGTCGATATCCGGGATATGAAACTGACCGACCTGCGCGAATATTTCGGGCTGGTCCTGCAGGATATATACCTGTTCCCGGGCAATATCACCGATAACCTGCGGCTCTCCGACAGCTCTATTTCCGATGAGCGCGTGAAAAGCGCCGCCTCTATCATCTCCGCCAACAAGTTCGTCTCGCGGATGAAGGGCGGATATGACACCGAGCTTTCCGAAAGAGGCGCCAATCTCTCCATGGGAGAACGGCAGTTGCTCTCTTTCGCCCGGGCCATGGTTTTCGACCCGCAGATTCTCATCCTCGACGAAGCCACCTCA
>WJIJ01000148.1 GCA_014730345.1 Candidatus Zixiibacteriota bacterium
CACCTGGCATGCATTCGGCAGTTCAAACTCAATGGTTGTAAATGCGTTAAAAGGATTGGGATAAACTGACACAAGCGCGTATGCCGCGTCCAGTTAACCTGGGCAAACGACGTCAATGGCAAGACAAGTACTGCAAAGCCGTCAATTATTAGTCGTTTCATCACTTCATCCTGTTTCTGCGGAGTGTCCATCTCCGCCTCGTTTAGAAGTTATCCTTAGACTATAAAGTAACTTAGAAAATATGTTTGTCGAAAAGTGATGAAGTTAAACTTTGTGGTTATATCTGCATTTAATATAAAACTACTAAAGGAAAAGTCAACACCCAATTTTAATATTGCGGCATTAGTTTACTATTTATGCAATTGCTCTCAAGGAAATGATAATTATTCAACTTAGCGAATCGCCCCTCAATCAGCCGCAAGTATAAACAAAGAAATACGGAGGAAGGGGGACTCGAACCCCCATGGGCTCTCGCCCGGCGGTTTTCAAGACCGCTGTCTTACCAATTAGATCTATTCCTCCGGCAGTGAATATATCATCGACCAAACATTTTCGCAACTGAATATCATATTTTTATACCCCGGAAATATTATCCCGTTTCCAAAAACATCTTGTCAACTTCCCATCTCGCCCTTAGTATATACCACTATGAAAAAACGTCTGCTCATCACCGGCTCCGCAGGATATCTCGGATACCATACCGCTTTCCTGCTCCACGACTCATTCGAAATCGCGGGGACATTCCATAATAATTTCACCTCGGTGCATCCCATAAAGCAATACAAAGTCGACATCACCGACCCCGATTCAGTCAATGACTGTTTCCGACGCTTTGAACCTCACTGGGTTGTGCATTCAGCCGCCGCCCCCGATGTCGACTGGTGCGCGAATAATCCTGATGAGGCCATGCTCATTAACCGCGATGGAAGTAAAAATGTCGCCCTCGCTTGCGAAAATGTGGGCGCCAGGATGATACATATCTCCACCGACCTGGTCTTCGACGGCGAAAAAGGCGACTACACCGAAGACGATGAAGTCTGCCCGAACACCATCTACGGCGATACCAAGCTTGCCGCCGAAAAAGAGGTCCAACGGGTATCCGGAGGTTTTATTATCTTCCGGGTAGCTCTCATATACGGCATCGACTCGCCATTTAAAAAGGGCTATATATTCTCCACCATGGATAAACTTCGACGGGGCGAAAAGGTGCTCTTCTTTACCGACCAGTTCCGCACCCCGCTGTATGTCGCCGACGCCGCCAACGCCATCGAGGGCGCTATCGAAAACGAAGCCCCCGGCGGTATATACCATATCAGCGGCGATGACAAAGTTACCCGACTTGAGTTCGGGGAGATAATGCGGGAAGTTTACGGATTCGATAAGGAACTTATTATACCTTCCACGATGGATGAATTACCGGGAATGACAGCCCGGCCGAGAGATGTAAGCATGATCAATAATAAAGCTAAATCAACATTTGGTTTCAATCCGACATCTATCCGGGATGCCTTGAAATCCATTCTCGTATGATTCGCACATAACCCGCAAATCATCAAAGCTTACAGGAACATAAGGCCGGCCGGCAATGTTTATTATAGTTTGGGTGATGACTGTAATAAACGGCGAACAGCGGGAATAGTATGATAAAACCAGACGATTCAGTTGAAGAACTTATCGAGAAATATCCGGGCATCAACGGTTTCCTGCTGGAGCGGGGTATCGTATGCGTTAAATGCGGAGAACCGTTCTGGGGCAAACTCGAGGATTTGATTAAAAACAAGGGGATGGACGTGGACGCGCTCATCAGGGAGCTCAATGTAAAATTCGACGGAAAGCAGGAATAAATCCTTCTTGTGTCTACACCCGCGAATAGATATATTGAAAAATTATAATTAATAATACGAACTACTGACAATAGGATCAGGAGGAGATAAGTGGAAGGAAATCTTCAGACCCAAAAAGAAGCGTTAGCGGCTTCTATCGAGATGGAAAAGAAGGGGCACGAATTCTATACCAGGACCGCCCAGAAATCCCCAAACAAAAACACCCAGGAAGTTTTTACCTGGCTGGCTAATGAAGAGCTGAAGCATATCGAGGCCATCAAGAAGTTCCACGAGAATGAACTCGCCGGCGACAAATCCAATTTCGATGAGATTGTCGGCAGTGTCGACCCCAAGCAGGCGCGGGCGGCGATTGTTAAGCTGTTCGACGGCTTCGAGAAAAATGTGCCGGTGGACAAAGAAGACCTGGACGCTCTAAATTTCGCCCGTGACTTCGAGAACAACGGCGAACAGTTCTATAAAAAAGCGTCCGAAAAAGCCAGCGACCCGGATGTTAAAAAGCTTTTCGATTTCCTGGTGGAGGAAGAACAACGCCATTTCCGGATGATAGACGACAGCATGGCATTTTTAGAGAACCCGGAGGAATGGTTCCACCGCAAAGAGAAATGGCATGTCGAGGGATAGCGCTTAAAGTACACCAATTACTATACTTTAACGAAGGGGAAGCATAATGCTTCCTCTTTTTTTGCCGTAAAATAAAGCCCTCTCTTTAAGTTCCGATACTTTCATATCAGGAGGTATCCTTCAGAGGGGGAGACCCTGAAAGCGTATCGGTCAACCGGTCCGCTTTCTTTTTTATACCAAATGAATAAATATATCGAGGATTTAACACCCTTGTTTTTCCTCGACGAATCGAGGGAAAATAAGGGAATCCTTCGGCAAGCGGCGGGGC
>WJIJ01000149.1 GCA_014730345.1 Candidatus Zixiibacteriota bacterium
CTGTGGATAATGGATATCAACGGTTTCCGCAAACGCCAATTAACCGGAATTCAGTAGAATCTATGAATCTTTAAAATAGAAATGCAAGTCGCGGTTCCGACCCGCCGCCTATATCCGCCAGACGAGGACGTCTGGCGGACACATCATCAAAGGTAAGTTGTCGGGTTTCTCGTTTCGCTTTGCTCACTCGGAACGCCGACCTACTCGCTTTGATGTATCCTACCTTTCCCCGCAGGCGGTAAGCCAAACCGCCCCCAATCCATTGCCCCAAATTTTATCCCCTAAATTAAGAAAACTATTGGCTTTTGGCGGGTTTTTTATATTATTATGCACTTTTTAGAACATAGATGAAGTACGCAAATTCCGGAGGTTTATAAAGTGGCAATAGTACGACCGTTCAAAGGCTTAAGGCCCAAACCAGAGCATGCCAAAGAGATCGCATCGCCCCCTTATGATGTCCTCAATGCCAGAGAAGCACGGGAGATGACCAGCAACAATCCCAACTCATTTTTGCGCGTGAACAAAGCCGAACTTGAATTCGATGACAGCGTGGATCCATACAGCGAGGAAGTCTACCAGCGCGGCAAGGATAACCTTAACCGGTTGGCAGATGAGGGTTTAATGCACCGGGACAAGTCGCCCTGTTTCTATATCTACCGTTTGACCATGGGCGGTAAAAGCCAGACCGGACTGGCGGCGTTGACCTCGGTTGACGAATACGACCGCGGATTGATCAAAAAGCATGAACATACCCGTCCGGAGAAAGTCAATGACCGGGCCAACCACATCTCCTTTTTGGAAGCTCAGGTGGGGCCGGTTTTTACCACTTTCCGGCAGGTTCCGGAAGTGAAAGCTGTATTTGAGAAAATTACCGCGGCTTCACCGGAGATTGATTTTGTTGCCGATGACGGAGTCCGCCATGAATTCTGGGTTGTTGATGATGAAGAGATGAAAAAGGCGATTGTGGACGCTTTTGCCAAAGTGCCGGCGCTATATATCGCCGACGGGCATCACCGCAGTCAGTCGGCATCGGAGGTGGCGCGCAGGCGCAGGGAAGCCAACCCTGACCATACCGGTGATGAGATATACAACTACTTCCTCAATGTTATCTTCCCTGACGAGGAACTGCGTATACTGCCCTATAACCGGGTGGTCAAGGACACCGGCGGGATGAGCGTTGATGAGCTTATCGAGAAAGCTTCGGATAAGTTCGAGACAGTTCCCCACGACGGTGCGGTCAATCCTGAAAAACCTCATGAGTTCGGGATGTACTGCGGCGGCAAATGGTACCTGATGAAATCCAAAGAGGGAAGTTTCGACCCCGAGGACCCCACCAACTCGATAGACGCGGCGATACTGGGCAACAATTTTATCTCCCCCATACTGGGGATAGACGATCCCAAGACTGACAAGCGTATCGATTTCGTGGGTGGTATCCGCGGCACCAGGGAGCTGGAGAAGCTCGTAGATTCGGGGGAATACAAATTAGCGTTTTCGCTTCACGCGACAACGATAGAACAATTACTGAAAGTAGCCGACGCGGGACAGGTTATGCCTCCCAAATCGACCTGGTTCGAGCCCAAACTCCGCAGCGGCATGGTTGTGAACCTTTTAAACGAATAATAAAATAAGGAATAAGTTATGCTGATTTTAGTTTCAGACGCGTTCGATCCCGGTCTTCCCGATAAACTTGCAAAGTTCGGGGAAGTTACTGATGACAAGGGACGTATCCCGGAAGCGGAAGTAATCCTTATCCGCAGTAAGACCAAAGTAACCAAAGAGTACATCGACGGCGCACCCAAGTTGAAGCTGGTTATCCGCGGCGGCGTGGGTCTGGATAATGTGGACCTCGAATACGCCAAGGAAAAAGGGATAATAGTTCACAATACGGCGGCGGCATCATCGATAGCGGTCGCGGAACTCGCTTTCGCCCTGATGATCGCGCTTCCCAATCATATCTCCAGGGCAGACCAGTCCATGCATGCCGGCGAGTGGTTGAAAAAGGAATTGAAACGCACCGAGCTTTACAAGAAGACGCTGGGTGTCATCGGCATCGGTCGTATCGGAGCCGAGCTGGCGGTGCGCGCGCTGGCATTCGGGATGAAAGTTATCGCTTATGACCCGTATGTAAAGGAGCATGAGCATGCCGAGATGAGAGCGGACATAAAAGAGGTTCTCAAGGAAGCTGACTATGTTTCCATGCACCTTCCGCTTACCGATGAGACCAAAGGCATGATAAACAAAGATCTCATTCAGCATTTCAAAGACGGCGCCTACCTGATAAACACCGGCCGGGGCAAGACGGTTGTCGAGGAAGATGTTGTTGAGGCCCTCAAGAGCGGGAAACTTGCCGGATTCGGAAACGATGTCTGGTATTCCGATCCCCCGGAAAGCACTCCGTTGACCGACGCTCCCAATGTTATAATGACTCCCCATATAGGAGCTTCCACCAAGGAAAACCTGCTTAGAATCGGGGACATTATCGAGGAGCTTATCGGAGAATATGTAAAGAACAAGTAAACTTGAACTGTGAAATTTGAGGAATAAACTATGGCTCGCGTATTTAATTTTAATCCAGGCCCGTCCACTCTTCCGGTGGATGTTCTAAAAATCGCCCAGGAAGAGCTGTTGGATTACAAGGGCACCGGAATGTCCATAATGGAGACTTCCCACCGCGCTCCCGAATTCGACGCGGTAAACGAACAAGCGATCGCGTTGACCCGTGAGATAATGGGTCTTGATGACAGTTATCATGTGCTTTTTGTTGGCGGCGGAGCATCAAGCCAATTCGCAATAATACCTATGAATTTCCTTTCGGATGGCAAAGCCGGCGCGTATATCGATACCGGTTCATGGTCGGCCAAGGCGATAAAGGAAGCTGACATTATCGGAAAGGCTCATGTCGCCGCTTCATCGAAAGATTCTGAATACAAATTCATCCCCAAGCAGGATGATATCGATTTGCCGGGCGATGCCGCCTACCTGCATATTACCACCAATAATACTATCAAGGGAACCCAGTTTCATTATATCCCTGAGACCGGCGGTATCCCGTTGATTGCCGATATGTCCTCGGATATATGCTCCCGGGTTATCGACTATTCCAGGTTTTCCCTGATTTACGCCGGGGCGCAGAAAAACCTGGGTCCTTCGGGCGTTACCATGGTAATCATTAAGGAGGACCTTTTGCAGAAGTGCAATGACGGCCTTCCGACGATGTTCGATTACCGCACCCATGCCGGGAAAAAATCGCTCTACAATACCCCGCCGAGTTTCAATATCTATATCGTGAAGCTGGTTCTTGAGTGGATCAAACAGCAGGGCGGATTGAGCGTTGTGGAGAAGATCAACAAGGAGAAGCAGGAAACGGTCTACGCGATGATCGACAAGTATCCTGATTATTTCAAGGGGACCACCGAGAAGGACAGCCGTAGCTGGATGAACATCACGTTGCGCCTGCCTTCCGAGGACCTCGAGAAGAAATTCATCGCCGAGGGCAAGGAAGCCGGGTTAGTCGGGCTGAAGGGACACCGCAGTGTTGGCGGAATCCGCGTTTCGCTTTATAACGCGATGCCTCTTGAAGGCGCCCAAAAGGTGGCCGAGTTCATGGAGGATTTCAAGAACAAGAATTAAGTTTTTCCAGATTGGTCAATAACAAACGGTCGGATTGAGAAACCCGACCGTTTTTTTTGCGCGGTGTGATGCGCGTTAGTGCCCGGCAGGTCTCCCCCCGCCGCGGTAGATGAGGACATCTGCCGCGCACCCGGCAACATGGATTCCCGTTCTTGATAGCCTCTGGCTATTTCACGGGAATGACATTGAATGTGGCGTTACGCCTCTGTGCGTGACGCTTTCAATACTGTGCCCGGCAGGTCTCCCGACCTGCC
>WJIJ01000150.1 GCA_014730345.1 Candidatus Zixiibacteriota bacterium
CCATCCCTGCGGCATTTAGCCAATAATCGGGATTGATCGCTGACAATCCACAGGCAGTTGTTTGACACATCATAACATAACCCGGAAACATCGGCGGAGAAATTTAACGCGTACTGTCCGATAACCGAAAGCTGTTCATCGAGTTCAATCAGCAATCGAGGTTCTTTTTCATTGACAATGAAAAAACGGCCTGTTCCGGGATCAAAACTAATTCCCTCCAATCCATTATTCCCGTTGCTTTCGGTATCCAGGCTTATCCTGCCAAGCTCATTCCCGCTCCGGTCAAGATGCACAATTTCGCGCGAACGCTCTTCCACGATCCATATCGTGGAATCACGCGTAGAGACCGTTACCCCTTCAAGGTCGGCGCCGCGATATGAAAGCGAATCGGTTATCTGCCCGGTGGTTGTTAAACGATATACCCTGTTGGTTTCATCGCTGACTGTCCACAGGTAACCGTCCTCGATATCCAGCGCAAGCCCCGATGGTTCCGGGACCGCGAGGATGAATTCGTTTTCAAGCTTCAATACAAACTCCTCCCCGCCATCGGTGCCTTTGTTACAATCCAGGCAACAAGTTGCGGTTAAAGCGATAGTAGCTATAAAGATGGTTAACCGCCATCTATGGTCCATTCGACTGCCCCGGCGTTGGTGTGGTGAAACTTTGCCAGTTGCCGCCGCCATCCGGTAGTCTGCCATAGGAAATATCGGTGGACTGGTTGCCGAAGGTCAGGCTGTCGACTGGTGTGGTACCATCGGTATCGAAAAGCCCGACGCTCTCACCTCCGGCGGACAGCTTGAAACTGGTATGGTAAGCGGTTTGGAAAGTATTTGAATCGTCGCACCAAACCAGCAGGAAAGCTCCCGCGGCAATTGACGCGCCATCCGGGAATTGCCATTTATCCGGCTCCGATAAATCATCGGTCAGGTACATACCCGAAATATCCGCCGCGGTACCGCCGGAATTATAAAGCTCCACCCAGTCGCCGCTCTCTCCAAAATCGGGGTCATCGATCGTTCCGCTGTTGGAGGCCATGAACTCGTTTATATATATTCGCGGCTCTTCCGGGGGGGTATCGGAGGTCACGTATGAATAATATTGATTAGGCGCGTTCGAAGGGCTCGTAACCGCCAATGCTGAATCATCAACAGCCCTGATGTAATAACGTACCGTGGTCGATTCGGAAGCCGCCGGGATAAATTGATAATATTCATCGGAGCCTGCGGTATTTTTCATATTTCGAGCAATGAAAGCAGTTCCGGTAGTATCGAAAAACAGGATAGTCGAATCTATTCCCGAATCATCGGTTATGATCGCCGATATTCTTACGCTGTCATCGGAAGCGGGCTGAACCGGAGTTCTCTGCACCGAACTTATCCGCGGTCCGGAGGAAATCCCCTGATTGCTTGCGCCTTCGGTGGGAACCGTCATTACCTGCCAATCATCGCCTCCGTCTGGAAAGCGCCCATAAGACGTATTGTCCTCTAATTGGGGAAAATCAACATTGTCCACTATTTTCCCGTTTACATCCTCAAGCCATACCTCTTCCCCGCTTGATGATAATTTAAAATTGGCATGAAGGCCCTGCCCTTCATCATCACAGTAAATCACCAGAAAACCTCCCGGACTAATAGCTGTTGGAGACGGAAGCTGGTGTTTGTCGGAAAGCGTGCCTTCGTCGTAAACATGGAATCCGCCAATATCCACATTGGCGGTACCCGGATTATATATCTCCAGCCAGTCGGGGCCGTCGCCGGCGGCAAAGATTTCATTGATGTAAAGCTCAACATCCGATATGGTTTCCTCGGTGGGTTTATCTTTGACGCAACCGGTGATAACCAATATTACAGTAACAGCTATTAAAATAAACCTTATCTTCATTTTCGAACTCCTTACCTGATCATAACCTGCATTAATACCCTTATCTCATTCTCCTTCCACGGATTCTCATTGTCGGAATCGCTTTTCAGCCTGTAATAGTAATTTGCCATCAGCTTGATATCATGTTCAAAGGGCAGATAATTCAAACCGAAAACGATCGAGCGCTGGGTAACATCTTCAATCAAATCAGTAGGATTGAATTCGTCGTATTCAATTACCGGTTCAAGGCTCAATGAACGTATGAAATAGCCGGCATGCAGAAGAAACCCTCCGGCTTTATACTCAGCGCCGGAATCAGGTTTAAACTGCGCGTGGTTGAATTCCGCCGCGAGAAACAGGCCCCGGTATTTGAATGAAACATCGCCGCCGTAAATGGTTTTCTTTCCGAGAATGGTCCGCAGGTACTCGGCATCCTCCTCCGGCGGGCCGTTATCATCAGAAAAGGCAATGTTTGCCCCGGCGAGGAACCTAAGTTCCGGAGTTAGCATGTAGTCGCCCTCTTCCTTATCTATAGGGCCTAACGGCGCCATCTCCAGCCTCGCCGCGTAAAGAAACTTACCCTTGTCGTCATTTTCCTTTTTATTGCCGCCATTACCTGAAAACACACCCGCATAGAGAACATACTTGAGGTCCATAGTCCTCAGGCGAAGCATAATCCCCCTATCCCGGCCGGGAACGAAAGTATGGGTCAAATCCGGCCGCTTTATGGTGGATTGCAGGTATACCGGTATCAGTTTATCCCGGCTGTACGGAACCTTGAATTGGCCGACTGTTAGCGAGAATTCGGTGCGGGGCTCGTATGAAATCCGTAAATCCTTGGCTTCAAGTTTACCGTCGTGCGCGCGTATCTCTATCTCAGCCTCATATTCGTAGTGCTCGTACATCTCGCCGGTAATCTCCATCCGCGCCTGGTGGATGTAAAACCGGTCATCCTCGAATTTATCTTCGTTGTCAAAGTAAAAACGCTTGACGAATGCCGCCCGGATACGCCCCTCGATAGCCAGTTTCCCGTTCGGATATTCAATTTCGAACTGGGCATAACTCTGTGGAGCCCACCCCAGGACGATTATAGCCAACACACAAATCAACAGTTTCCTGATTCCTGTCATCAAGTATTCTCCTTTATATAATTTAAATTCAAAATGATATTTTCAATTCGATAGTATCCACCCTGTTTCCAGTCTTAATCACCATCGCCGCCGCCATCAAGACCATAGGTAAACGATGTCTTGCTTTGCTCACCGGCGGTCCATTCCGATACCCTCTCCGCGAGCTCTTTTATGAATTCCACGCATTTTTCCGCGCCCGGCGGTAAATTTTCATGGTCCGCTACTGTATGTTTGTATGAAAATTCCGCGATTAACGGGATATTGCCATCCCATTCATACCATACGGCGATATCCACGAACGCTTTGATACCATCGCCGAAATCGAGAGAACCGGGAGTATATTTAAGCTCCATTATGGTCAGATCATTAACCTTTTCCAGTTTTGTTTCCGGCGGAAGCCCCAGGGTTCCCAGCACCGGGAAAACTTCAGTAAAACCCCCGATTGTAGCTTCCACTGGATTTAACATTTTCTTAATCCTGCTTCTCAAGGAGAAAACGGATTTGACCCCGCCGGGCGCGCCGGGATCTATGCTCATATCTTCTTCAAATACCATCTCCGGACGGTAACCGGGGGTCATATTCACATCGGCCATGCTCGCCTTTGCCCTGTCCGGGCTTCGGTACTTAAGGCTGATCTCATAATATCCCTTTTTCCGCCGCCGCTCCGCTTTCGTGCGAATCCGCAGGGAGTAGTTATTCTTCTTGATAACATTTTCATCGGTATCGAGGAAGTATATCTCCCGCTGGCTTTCCTGTAATATACGCCTGCTTTCAAAAATATTGATTCCCTTTTCAGTTGCCAGCGATTTGACCATACCCCAGAATTCGCGTACCGCCGCCCTCCGGCGCTGGAACTTTTCACCTTTTAACAAAAGTTTTAACTCCCGCGAGTTAACTTCGTAACCCCGGCTTTTTTCTTCTGCGCGGCCTGAAATCCCCGCGGGAAAAACAATTGCTAAGACTATAACCATAACTATAAAATTGCGAACCATAAACACCCTACTTCTGAATACTCTTTCTTTTTCGTTTCTCCTGTATCAATGGATAAACCAGAGAAATAACCGCGAGTATCAATAAAACAAGACTTAATGGGTTGGTAAAGAAAATTGTCCATTCATTAGCGAGTAAAGCCTGCCTTAAATTGTTTTCAGCCATCCTGCCCAGTATCATCGCCAGAACCATGGGGGCGGTGGGGAAACCATGGCGGCGCATCACCCATCCGAGGATACCGAACCCCAGGCATACGTAAACATCGAACATGGAATTGTTCACGGCGTAACTGCCCACAAAGGCCACCGCGATTATAACCGGATACAGAACAGCCTTCGGCGCTGATATAAGCCTAACCCAAAGCTTATTTCCCAACAATCCTATGCCAACCATGACGATGTTGTACATGAACACGCTGGCGAAAAGCGCGTAAACCAACCGCGAGTTCTCCGGTTTGAACAGCTCCGGACCGGG
>WJIJ01000151.1 GCA_014730345.1 Candidatus Zixiibacteriota bacterium
CCAACAGATTTATGATAAGAATAATCTATGTGGCAACCGCCCTAATCCGTTCAACGCTCAAACCACAATTGAATTCAGCGTTGCGGAGGATGGCGATGTGGAACTCTCAATTTACAACATCGCCGGTCAGAAAATCGAGACACTTGTGGACAGGCATTTAAGCGCGGGTGAACACCGGGTAAATTGGAGCGCGGAAGGCTATGCCAGCGGCATCTATTTCTACAAACTGAGAACAGCTAATGAAGTAATGACCAAACGGATGTCCTTGCTGAAGTAATTAACTGTATTCCACTTTATCGCCGGGTCCGCGGATCCGGCGGAGGTGGCCGGGTGCGCGCAGAGACGCGACGACATGACCATGTCATTCCCGCGAGATGGCCGAATGCCATCGAAAGCGGGAATCCATGCCGTCAAGATAAATTTTCATGCCGTGGAACACGGTTTATTCCCCAAAAACCCTCTAAAACCGTTTGACTTTCAGAACCCCATTTGTTTATTTTAGAGTTTTGTGAAAAATGTAACTTAAGCGAGGAGTAGGATTTGTCCAACGTTATAGCATATTGCGAAGTAAAAGACGGCAACCTGGCCGGCATTTCTACCGAAACTCTTTCCGAAGCAAGGAAAATCGCCGATAAAGCGGGTTCCAAGGTAGTGGCCGCGCTCCTGGGCGATGCCGTTTCGGCTGTCGCCAAACAGTGCGGCGAAGCGGGCGCCGATAAGGTAGTCATCTGCCAGGACAGTGACTTGAAAAAATTTCATGATGAAATCCATTGCCAGGTACTCAAGGATATCGCTGAATCGGAATCCGCGGGATTTATAATGGGAAGCGCAACCTTTTACGGCAAAGCCCTTTTCGGACGTCTGGCGGCCTCGATGGGCACAGGGCTCATCCCCGATGCTACTAATATAGAGTTTGACGGCGATAATATCGCCATAGAGCATCCCGGCTACGGGGGTAACATAATAATGAAACTCGGTTTTAATACGGACAAACCTAAAGTTATCACACTGCGCCCCAAGGCATTCGCGCCCCAGGAAGGACTATCGCGGGAAGCCGAAACGGTTGATTTTCCGTTCGATTCCACAAAATATCAGGCAAAAGCCAAAGTTACCGAAATGGTCGATGAAGGTTCCGGGCAGGTCGCGCTTACCGAAGCGGATATCATTGTCTCCGGCGGCAGAGGTATTAAGGAAGCCGATAACTATAAGTTGATAGAGGAGTTAGCGGCACAGTTGGGAGCGGCCGCGGGCGCTTCGCGCGCGATTGTCGATGCCGGCTGGGTGCCATACAAGCACCAGGTCGGTCAAACGGGAAAGACCGTAAATCCCAAGCTTTATATCGCCGCGGGAATTTCCGGCGCGATTCAGCATCTGGCGGGAATGCAATCTTCCAAGTATATCGTGGCTATTAATAAGGACCCGGATGCCCCTATCTTCAAATTGGCGACCTGGGGAATAGTCGGCAACGCGTTGGAAGTTCTGCCGGCTTTAACTAAGCGTTTGGAACAGGAGAATTAAAGCAGGTATCACCGGAAGGTGATGTCGCTCTTCCGCTTAAATTGTTAATAAATCGTAACTTCACCACCGGCGAAGTATACCGACCCTGAGCTGTAGGAGAAAGATTGGCAACAGTTAGTGAAGCATACAAAGGTTACCGCGATGAAGGTCTCGAAGCCCTGAAAAAGTTCGATGTCCATGTCTGGGACCGGGTACGGATCAAAGCCGATTCGGGGGTTTTTGAAGGGGTTATTCTCCCCCGCAACGAAATGGCCGATACCCTGCATATCGTATTAAAGCTCGATTCCGGATACAACGTCGGCGTTCGCGCCGCCCGTATACAAGAGATTGAAAATATTGGGAGGAAAGAAGGACACTACCAGGTACCTGAAAAAGAATTCCCCTACGATCCTGATAAGCGAAATGTCCTCCTCTTAGGCACAGGCGGTACGATTGCCTCGCGCCTTGATTATACCACCGGCGCGGTTATTCCGGCATTCTCCCCCGGCGAATTATACGGCGCTGTCCCGGAACTTGCCGAGATATGCAATCTCACAACCCGTAAAGTTTTTGGGATTTTCTCCGAGGATATGAGCCCCCGGGAGTATATCCCCCTGGCGAAAACGATTTACGAAGAGATCAACAACGGCGCGGAGGGGATAATTATCGGTCATGGAACTGATACAATGCACCATACCGCGGCAATATTGACTTTCATGGTTCAGAATCCGCCGGTGCCGATTGTGCTGGTAGGTTCCCAGCGCTCGAGCGACCGGCCGTCATCGGATGCCGCCCGCAACCTTATCAACGCGGCCATGGCCGCCACCGGTCCGATTGCCGAGATAATGGTATGTATGTTCGGGCCTACCTCAGACCAATACGGGCTGTTGCACCGGGGCACGCGGGTCCGGAAGATGCATTCATCATACCGGAGCACTTTCCGAACATTGGGCGATCGGCCGTTGGCTACAGTCGACAGGGAAAATGGAGTTAAACCGTTGCGGGAGGATTACAACAAGCGGGGCGAAAGTACGGGCGAATTCAGACTTACTCCGGCTTTTAACGAGAAAGTTACTATCCTGTATTATTATCCGAATATGCAGGAAGACCTCATTCGGGCTATCGTCAATGCGGGTTACGAAGGTATCGTAATCGCCGGTACGGGTTTAGGACATGTTAACCGTCCTCTCTACGATGTAATGCGCTGGGCCACCGGACAGGGCGTGCATATCTACATGACCGTGCAAACCCTCTGGGGGTATGTGCAGATGTTCGTTTACGATAACGGCCGTTACCTCATGGACTGCGGTATAGTACCGCTGGCGAATATGCTTCCGGAAGTCGCTTTTATGAAACTCTCATGGGCGCTGGGGCAGACTAAAGACCGTGATGAAGTTAAAAAGATAATGCTGGAACCCGTTAACGGTGAAATCACAGAGAGGGAACCGCCGGACGGTTACCTTGTTTTTCAGGGCGGTTTACCCGAGATTGAAAATTTCTTGAAGGATTACCTCCTATGAACCCTTGGAATACTAATGAGATTGATTATACAGCGCTGGGTTTCCGTTGCGGTGTGGAAATTCACCAGCAACTCGATACTGAAAAGAAACTTTTCTGCCATTGCCCGGTGGGGCTTGTTTACCACGAGCCCAACGCGCGGATACTACGCCACATGCGTCCCACCCTTTCCGAGATGGGCGAATATGACGGCACCGCTTTGATGGAGAAAAAAACCCGCAAAAACATAATCTACGAAATCCTGAACGACAGGGTTTGCACTTACGAGATGGATGATACTCCTCCGTTTTTAATCAACCAGCAGGCCCTCGAAATCGGTATAAAGCTGGCATTGCTGTTCCAGTGCAATATTGTCGACGAAGCCCATGTCTCCCGCAAGCAATACCTCGATGGTTCTATCCCCACCGGTTTCCAGAGGACAACCGTCATCGGCACCGACGGCTGGGTGCCGTATAAAGATAGAAAAATCGCCGTACTGCAGATCAATGTGGAAGAAGACGCGTGCAGGGAGATCAAGGACGATGGACACAA
>WJIJ01000152.1 GCA_014730345.1 Candidatus Zixiibacteriota bacterium
CAACTCCACCGCCGTTACCTATGATTTAGGAGGTCAGTATCAACAGCTTTATTCCGATGGCACCCTCGGCGGGGTCACTTCCGATGCAAGTGTGCGCAATTGCGAGGGCAAAATTTATATACCCTACAGCGGCTCCAATAACCCGCCGTCCGCGCCGGGTTTATACTCGCCTTCTTATGGCGAAAACATAGACGAACGGCAACCTTATTTAATTGTAAACAACGCTTCCGACCCCGATGGTCAGGATCTAACTTATTCATTCCAGGTTGCCTCCGATGACCAGTTCAGCAATATAGTCGCCTCGGTCAACGGAGTTGCCGAAGGAAGCCCGCGCACCCAATGGCAGGTCAGCGTAATACTGGATCCCGACACCGATTATTACTGGCGCGTGCGCGCCCACGACGGCATAACCTACGGCAACTACAGTTCCACCGGTATGTTTCATATCAATGCCGGTTACAACAACCCGCCTTCGGCGCCGGTTGTCTATTCTCCGGTTAACGGCGATACGATTACCAGCCGCCAGCCGTATCTGATAGTCAACAACGCCAGCGATCCCGACGGGGACACAAAAACCTATTCCTACGAGGTCGCCCGCGATAACCAGTTTAATAATATGGTCGCACTGGTGTATAATATCCAGGAAGGAACCACCCGTACCCAATGGCAGGTCGATGTACAACTGGAAGTAAACGACGATTATTACTGGCGATGCAGGGCCCATGACGGCACCGTCTACGGCGATTACTCGGCGGTGGCCGGCTTCCGCGTCGCCGGCGCCAACAGCGCCCCGGGAGCGCCTTCGATATGCCAGCCGGGAATTGGCGATACTGTCGATGTAGCCCGGCCATTGCTTTATGTTTACAACGCGTCCGACCCCGACGGCGACGACCTTACTTATCTCTATGAAATTTACGATATGGATTCAAGCCTCGTCTCCGTGGACAGCTCCGTCGCTGAAAACCCGGATTCCACGGCGTGGCAGGTACAGGCGTCACTTGAGGACGATGCCTCCTACTGGTGGCGGGTGCGCGCCTACGACGGCAGTGTGTACGGCGAATATTCCGATGATGGTCTGTTTACCGTCGATATGAGCGACCGTCCGGGACCCACTACCATAAGATGGCCGGAACCCGGCGATACCATCGGCACCATCCAGCCCACCCTCTGGATTAACAATGCCATAGATCCCGACGGCGACTCTCTGGTCTATAGCTTCCAGCTCTATGACTCGTCATGGCAGCCGGTAGAGGAAGGCTGGCCCATTCCTGAAACCCCCGACACTACCGGGTGGCAAACCCCCGAGCTCCAGGACCTCTCGCTGTACTACTGGAGGGCCAGGGCTTTTGACGGTATTGAATTCGGTGATTTCACCCAGAACGGTCACTTCTATATAAATGTCAACTATCAACCGACTGTGCCAGTTGTTATGAACCCCGCACAGGGAGATACCATAATCAACCCTCAGCCTACCCTGTGGTTGAGTAATTCAAGCGACCCGGACAATGACCCCTTGAGCTACCACATCCAGTTATTCACCGCCGATTCAATATTGCTGGCGCAAGCCACTGAAATTCCCGAGGGAGATGACTCCACCGGGTGGACCCTTCCGGGCATGCTCGAAAACGAAACCTCTTACGCTTGGCGCGCCCGCGCTTATGACGGCAAGCTTTACTCCGACTGGTGCGATGGAGTCGTATTCACCGTTTATATATTTGGGCAGGCCGCTGGCAATGGCATTCCCGAACTTATGGGCGACGCCCGGCAGGGAGAGGTGGTTAACAGCTCCAGTCCTGTTTTAAGCATAGCCAACGCCGCCGGACCGTCACAGTATTATTTCGAGGTCGCCTCCGACGCCGAATTCGAAGAGGATAATATAATCGCCAGCTCCGGAGCCGTTGACGCCGGCGATGAGGCTACCGTATGGCAGGTAAATCCCGACCTCAGCACTGGTAAAATGTATTACTGGAGGGCAAGCTCCGACCAGAACAACTGGTCGGACCCCGATTCGTTCTTCGTCTCACTGGGTATACATGTCTTCCCCAATCCATATCGCCCGGGCAATGGGCACGAAGTGGTTACCTTCAGGAACCTTCCCGATGACAGCCAGATAAAGGTTGCCACCGTATCGGGGAAAATTGTCAAGGAATTCAAAAATGTGTCCGAAGGTGATTATCAATGGGATGTACACAATGAATCCGGTTCCGCTTTGGCCACCGGCGTCTACCTGTATATAATCAATTACCCCGGCGGCACATCCAATGGCAAATTAGCCGTAATCCGCTGATTGACATAGATAAGTTACGTTAGTAAGCACGCTTGGCCCGGAGAATCGGCTCCGGGCTTTTTTATTGTTCGTTACTCCTGATAAGCATAAAACTTTAATAATCGAAGTTGACATCAGTTGGCTTCTAAGTTAAATTACCTCGATGTTTGCCTGTTGCTCTATAAACGCCTGTTTTACGCTTCCTCCACATAGCGTGAAGCGTCCGATTACCATAATCGACCCGCGTACCGCCAAACAGGTTCTTTCTTTTTATACCAAATTCAGAAAAAAATATTCGATGTTCATTAATTCAGCCTGAGGATTATTTATGCGGAATTACTCAAATATTATATCTATTATACTATTATCATCTTTGACCCTGCTCATGCTTCTTCCGCTGGCATCTCCGCTGTCAAAGGCCTGCGCCGGCGGGCATGGCGATACAGGAGCCCTGGAATACAGGGTAGATACCGAAAATCTAACCGGTATCTACAAATTTCTGGGCGATTTATACAACGATAACCGGACCTGGTTCGCGGTTGTTACAACAGTGTGGATGGCACTGCTCGGCGGTATAATCGCTATACTGGCCGATTTTATCCTTAAGTTCATCTTTGCCTCATCTACAGGCACAGCCCGGGGAAAATAATTACAGGAGATAGAGTGTAATGGAAATTTTCGAAGTCATGCTGCCCATCGCGGGCATTAAATTTAACGTTCTTCTCTTAATCGCAATCGGTTTTTGCGTGGGAACGCTCGGGGGCTTTTTCGGCGTGGGCGGCGCCTGGATCGTTACCCCCGCGCTCAATATTTTCGGCTTTAACATGTCTTTCGCCATCGGCACCGACCTCGCCCATATTTTCGGGAAGTCGATTATCGCTACCCGCAAACATAACAAGCTGGGCAACGTCGATTGGAAACTGGGACTGACATCGATTTTCGGTTCCATCGTCGGCGTGGAAGTCGGCGCGCAGGTGGTGCTTATGCTCGAAGCAGTGGGCAATGTCGGCCCGGTGGTTCGCTGGCTCTACATCGTCCTCCTCTTCGGACTGGGTATATACATGCTTTACGACTATATCTCCACCACCCGGTCCCTCAAAGCAACTCCCTCGGATTCCGAGGAACCGCCTCCCGAATCGCCTACCGGTCTCGCGCCGAAACTGCACAAACTCAAAATTCCGCCTATGATATCGCTTCCCACTTCGGGAATCAAGGAAGTTTCTTTCTGGATAATATTCGCTATCTTCTTCCTCACCGGATTTCTGTCCGGTCTGTTGGGCGTGGGCGGAGGATTTATCCTACTGCCGTCCCTCATATACCTTGTCGGCTGTCCTACAACCGTGGCGGTGGGAACAAGTCTGCTCAGCGTTGCCTTCATGTCCGGCTATGCCTGCTTCTCCTATTCCCTTAAAGGGCGCACCGAACTGGTTGCGGCTTCCATAATGCTTGTCGGCGCCGCTATCGGCGCCCAGGTCGGGGTCCTGGCCACACGTTACGTGCGCGGCCTCGGGATACGCTTGCTGTTCGCCATCATGATTATCTGCGCCGGTGTCTCAGTGGTCTTAAAGCAGGCCGAGGTATCCCTTGAAATGCCCATTCTAAGCACTATTGCCGGTTACGCCGTAATGCTCGCCGCCGGCGGTATGACCACGCTGATTTTCATCAAGCTTGTTAAGGGAGCAGTAGCAGAGAAAAGCTCTTGATGCTGATAGTTAGTGTCGATTCCCTCCAGGCCGTGATAAATCAATGCGGGAGGGATAAAATGGAAAGGATTTTATTATGTCGGTTATAACAATTTCCCGAGGTTCTTTGAGCGCTACTGTAAGACTTGCCGAAGCCCTTGCCCAAAAACTCGGGCATAAAATCGTAAGCAGGGAAAAAGTCTTCGAAGCGGCTAAAAAGTATCGTATCGATGAAACCGGGTTGGGCGTGGTTAAATTCCTCGATGAACAACCCCCCGGCTTCTGGGACCGCCACGCCGACCAGAGAAGACGCTACCTCGCCTGTTTCAAGGCGTCACTGCTTGATTTCGCCCTCGAGGATTCCATTATCTATCATGGGCATCTCGGCCAGTTTCTTATCGAGGAAGTTCCCCATATCCTGCGTATTCGTCTGGAAGCGCCCCTGGAATACCGTATCCAATCGGTCATGGAAGAGCAGGGAGTTACCCGCGAAAAAGCCGTGGATATTATTCGCGATATCACCCAGAAACGCGAACGCTGGGCGCGTTTCCTTTACAATGTCGATGCCCGTGACCCGGTTTACTACGACATGGTCCTCAATATCGAGAAGATGAAGATCGATACTGCAACCGAGGTGGTTTACACGGCCGCCCGGAAACCGGAGTTTCAATCCAATCAGGAAACCGATAAGCTCCTGCGCAACGGACACTTCGCGGCGGTTCTTAAAGTCCACCTGATTAATAATCCCCGCACACATGGCATGGAGCTGGATATTGAAGCTGACGCTGAAACCGGCCAGGTCAATATTTATGGCGAGCCGCCCATTGTCGGACACCAGCATTGGGAAACCGATATCAGAACGGCCCTGGGGGATGCGGATAATGTAAAGCAGATAAATATTCAGGCTTCCGAAAAGAAAGCTTAAGCGGTTTCCTCTACACTCCGCTTATCTTTCCAGTTGTTCTATTTTTGTTTCAAGTTGATTCTTGAACGAAATCCAGGGGTATGCCTCAATATAATCGCGGTATATCTCCGCCGCCGCCTCGCGGTCGCGAAGATTCTTCTCCGAGATATCCGCCGCGGTCAGCATGGCATCCCTGCCGATTGTCGTGTTCGGATAACGCCGGGCGGTTTCTAAAAGCGCGTCAACCGCGTCCTGCCACTTCTCCTGCATTATATATGCCTTGGCTATGTTAGCCGATGCCTGGGTCGATATGGGACTGCTTCCGAAACGGGATATTATCCTCCTGTATTCGGAAACCGCCTCCCGGAATGCCTGCCTTGCCGCCCCCTTGTCTCCGGTTTTCTGGTAATGCTGGGCTATATAAAGCGGGGCTTCTAACGCTTCCGGTGATTCCGTGTAATTGGCGACGATGTAATTGAACTCTACCAATGCCCGGTCCCAGCGTTGTTCCTCTTCAAAACTCTTGGCGAAAAACCATCGCGCCTTGGCGTGAAGCCCTACCGCCTTCGGAAAACGCTTCTCAAGCTCCGTGAACTCATCGCGCGCTTTCCCGTAATCTCCGGACTTGTAATACGACATCGCCAACCCGAATTGCGCCCGCGCCGCCGTCGACGAATCCGGTTCATCATTCATTATATCCCTGAACTCCTCTTTCGCCGAATTATAATCCCCGATATTGTTCAGGTATTCCGATGCCACCCGCAGGCGGACCTCAAAAGGACGTACACCCACCGAGTCGGTTATACTGTTCAAGACCATCACCGCGTCTTCAAACTTCTCCTCTGCCGAGTATGCCGCCGCTATCTCCAGCTTGAGACGGTTTACAAGCTCGGCGCTTTTATTGAAATGCTCGATTCCTTCCCTCAGGAAATCTCGCGCGTCCTCCATCGCTTCCCTGTACGCTTTCTTGTCACCGAGTTCGAGATACAATTTCGCCGAGCGCACCGGCGCCGAGATATATTCGTCCACCGGACGGGCGTCGAAAGTGGTCAATGGATATTGCCGGAACAATCCCTCGTATTCGCCGATAGCCCCACGGTAGTCGCCCAACTTTTCCAGCGTTCGCGCCGACTGCAGGGCGGCATTGAACGATACCCTCGGATCCTCTGAATATTCAAGGGAGGTCTCCTTGAACGCCCGGTAGGCATCGGCGTACCTGTTGTCTATAGAATATAATTCCGCGATCTTCAAATCGGCCATCCCCGCCAAACGTCTCATTTGGGCCGCTTCCATCCCCTCGGCGGAATTCACATTCTCCTCCACGTAATCGCTGACTTCTTCATAAAGCCCTATCACCGAATCCATCCTCTCGCTGTTTATCTGTAATGGCTGGAGCATGAGCATTTCACTCGCCTTTTCCGCTTTGTAAAACAGCTTCTCCGTGTTGAATCTCTTCCTTAATCCCTCGTGGTCGGAACAGCCGTAAACTAAAACCGACGCAACTGAAAACGACGCCAATATTTTAAAAGTATGTTTTAATCCGCGCATAATATCCTGCTATTAAAGTTTAATTGATTTACTGTCCGGTATCTTATTTTCTTTTCGGCTACATGTCAAGCTCTTTTAGCTTAACGGAAGTTATCCTACCAACTTACGCCATTTTTGTTTTGTTTCCGCCGTATTAAACAAAAAGATGCCCCCTCAAAATCCCCCTTATTATAGAAGCCATTGAATAATCCCCCTTCCTGTCATTCCCGCGGAGGGGCTTGTTGAAAAAGGTGCAACGTGTGGCATACTTAGTATTTCTCGATTTATCGAGGGAAAATAAGCATGTCAAGTTCAAGAACATACCACCCTTAATGGAGCAGTATTCCATAGGACTTTTTCAACAAGCCCCTCGCGGCGGCAAAATATCACTATGATAACCATAACCATTTATCAAAGCAGTAGTCCATGAAAAACATTCTTTCATTCATCAAAAAAGAATTACTTGCCTCCGGCAGTAAAAACAGGAGCCGCGTAATACCGCCCCGAAGCAAGGGCGGCAAACGCCGTTCAAAGGTCAGTTTCGATGGCAACAACCTGCTTTTCGAGGGAAACGATGTCGCCAACAGGCAGTTCAAAATCAAATTCTACCGCTTTTTAAGGGATAACATCCCCACCATTAGCTCGGCGGTGTGGACATGGGCAAGGCTGTGCAACGCCCCCCGCCAGCGTTCATACAGCGATGACCTTACCGGCTCCATGGAAAGCGAGATCAACGATATCCTCACCAGCCTGGAAAGGCGTATCTTCCCCTTCAGGTTCTGGAAATACGGCGGCTTCGATGCCCTGCTGGATACTTTCTTCAACGGCTTGTTCACCGACGGCGCCGTTTGCGGGGAGCTTGTTTTGAATCCCTCCGGAAACTCCATTGAAGGTTTCTACCCTGTAGATGTCGCCGAACTGGAGTTTGAGCACATGAGAGGCCAATGGAACATCTTCCAAAACCGGGGCGAGAGCAGGATTAAACTTCCCAGATATACGTTGTTTTACTACGGCCTCGATGCCGAAGCGTCCGATCCGAGGGGAAAATCTATCATCTCCGCGGTGCCCTTCGTATCCAGGATCGAACAACAGCTTGTCGAGGATATGAGCCGTTCGGTGCACAACGCCGGATACCATCGACTGCAGATTGCCATTACTCCCCCCGAAAAAAGACCCGGCGAATCCGACGATGCCTACGTCAACCGGGCCAACGAATACTTCGATGATACCGCGCGGATGATGAACGAACTGGATACAGATGATAATCCCATAACCTGGGATGATATCGAGATAAAACACGTCGGCCCCAGCAACTACAGCAGTATCGGGGCATGGTATCTCAACCATAAAGCTATAATCGAGGATATCTGTTGCGGATGCCATCTCGACCCTTTCATGCTCGGTTACTCCTACGGCACCACCCACAACTGGGCTAAGTTCAAGTACGAAATCGTCCTCCGCCACGTTTACAGCATCCAGGCGGCCGCCGCTCATCTTATCGACTGGCTGTGTGATATCGAGCTGGCCCTCAAAGGTTTCCCTCTGCGGGTGCGCCATTATTTTGACAACGGCAAATCCTTCGGGATGGAGGAACAGCGACGAGCCGAACAAACCCATATCAACAATGTAGTTACCATGCTCAACAACGGGTTGATCACCGATGAGCGCGCCCGCAACCTGCTGGAGGTTTAATAATGAAACATACCGACGGCAATAAATGTAAAACCGCTTTGGCTTTGCCGGCGCCCGTAAACGATTTTACCGGCTCGAAAATCGTGAAGATGAAAGTGCCCCCCGCTAAAAAAACATGGCGGGGGAGGAACAGACGGCCTAAACCCAAAAAGCCGGTAAGCGATGAAATGTTTCTCAACAGGATCCGCGATGATGTTTACAGGAAGTTGAAAGCCGGGGAAATAGAGTTGACCCTGGCCGATGGTTTCAAGGCAATCGACTTGAAGAATAAAATCGCCTCCCCCTCCGATGACAGCCGTATTACCGAACTCCTCGAGGAACTGCGGCGGGAGTTGATGAAATGAGAAATTACGCTTCGTTTCATAAGCAGTTGTATACAGGAATTTTAAACTACATTGCAGGATTAAGAAGATATAAATAAACATGGGCATCTGGCGGAAATCATTCTACGACCCGGTCGTTTTCGCGCGGGAGTTTCTGAATATAGAACCGCACCCGGCGCAATCTAAATGGCTGAGGAATTCAATCAAAAAAGAAAATTTACTCGTTACCGGAAACCGATGGGGCAAATCCACCGTGCAGGCTGTCAAACTTCTCCACCGCTGTTTCTTTAAAATCAGGGATTTGAAATGGGATAAAGTAAACCATTACAACGCGGTCAATGTTTCTATCACCCAGGACCAGGCGTCCATCGTGTTCAATAAGGCCGTCGCCCTTATCGATGGCAAACGCCGGATCGAACCGTTTATCAGCGGAACCAGGAAAACCCCCTTCCCGGCAATTATCTTTAAAAACGACGCAATTCTGCAGGCGCGTTCATCGCAGAACCGCGGTGAGTATTTACTCGGCAACGACTATGACTATATAAATTTCGACGAGGTTGCATTCGACGTCAATGCCGCCTACGTGGTCGATTCTGTTTTGACCATGCGGCTCGCCGACCGCGAAGGAACAATCGATTTCTGTTCCACCCCCAACGGGAAAAACTGGTTTTATAACAAATACTCGCAACTAAAACAGACCGGCGATGGTTATGTACAGGGAGGTGACAGCAGAGATAATCCCGCCATCAGCAAGGAATATATCGAGCAACGTATGCGCAGGCTGCCGCAAAACTGTATAGAACAGAATGTTAAAGGATTGTTCGCCGATACCGGCGGGACTATTATCCCCTATGCCGACCTCGAAACGGCTGTATGCCCTGAACTCGAGTTTCCCCAAAAACCGAAGCGCGGGCGGGTTTACGCGCATGGTTGGGATTTAGCCCGTAAACGCACATACACTGTCGGAATCACTCTCGATATTACCTCCGAACCGCTCAAACTCGTTGCCCTGGAACGTTTTCAGCGAAGCTGGCCCGATGTTTACTCGGCAATACGCCAGCGGTACCATCTTTATGGCGGAAGGGTGCTTATCGATTCTACAGGGCTGGGCGATGTGGTCCTCGCAGAGCTTGAAGATATCGGCGCGGAAGGATTTAACTTCGGCGCCGGCGGGGGAAAGGCCAAGGCCGAACTGCTGGCTAACCTGCAGAAATTCTTCGTAATGAACCGTATTCTCCTGCCCGATGTGCGTTTACCCGATTCGTCGGGCGGCGAATGGACATTGGAAAGGGAATTGAGAGAACTGGGGTGGGAGGATAATAATCAGTATGACGCGGCGATGGCATTGGCGCTGGCTTTATGGTCAGCG
>WJIJ01000153.1 GCA_014730345.1 Candidatus Zixiibacteriota bacterium
TTATTGTAGTAAAAGGTTCGTCATCATGAAATTTCTTCCATCCCAAGTTCTATACTTTATTCGAAGCAGAACAACAAAGAGGAACTCCAAACTTCTATTCAAATTCCTTTTGGGGTTGACAATGCTGGTTGTGATATACAGCGTTTTGTTTCATTTCATAATGCTTTTTGAAGAAAAGGAATTTAGCTGGATAACAGGTTTCTATTGGACACTCACTGTGATGTCCACGCTTGGTTTTGGCGATATCACCTTTACGAGTGATTTAGGAAAGGCTTTTTCGATGCTTGTGCTCATATCTGGCATTATTTTTCTTCTCGTCATGTTGCCCTTTACCTTCATTCAATTTTTTTATGCCCCGTGGCTTGAAGCCCAATCAAGGGCTAAAACTCCGCGGGAATTGCCCGAAAGTGCAACAGGACATGTAATACTGACAAGCTTTGATGCCATATCCATAAACCTCATAGCAAAACTGGAGAAATATGATTATAATTATGCTATTATCGCCCCTGATTTTCAACGTGGGTTAGAACTTTATGATTTAAACTATAAGGTGGTCGTGGGAGATCTGAATGATCCGGAAACATATAAACGTCTCCGCATACAAAATGCCGCCATGCTTGTTGCCAACAACGATGATATGATCAACACAAATATTTCCTTTACGGTCAGGGAAATTTCTGAAAAAGTACCTGTCGTTACTAATGCGGATTCTGATGATTCCATCGATGTTCTGCAACTTGCGGGTAGCACTTATGTTTTTCAGTTTATGAAGATGCTTGGAGAATCCCTGGCGCGTAGAACTCTCGGAATGAGCACGGGGGCAAATGTTATAGGAAGATTCGATCAACTTCTCATCGCTGAAGCACCGGCAATGCGAACATCACTTGAGGGAAAAACCCTCGTCCAAAGCGATCTGCGAGAAAAAACCGGCGTAACAGTTGTAGGGCTTTGGGAAAGGGGCAAATTTATAGTGCCGCGCCCACAGACTCGAATCAATTCCACTACAGTGCTCGTGCTTGCCGGTTCGGCTGAACAGCTCAAGAAATACGACGAGGTCTTCTCCATTTACAGTAGTTATCATACCGCCGATGCTCCCGTTCTCATATTAGGTGGCGGCCGTGTCGGGCGTGCGGCTGCACAGATATTGAAAGAGCGACAGATTGTTTATAAGGTTGTGGAGAGGAATCAGAAACTGATTCAAAATGATGATTATATTCATGGAAATGCTGCCGATCTTGACACCTTGAATCGGGCCGGCATTCGGGAAGCTACATCTGTCATTATTACAACCCGCGATGACTCAATGAATATTTATCTCGCCATCTATTGCCGTAAACTGCGATCCGATATACAGATTGTCAGCAGGGCAAATCTTGACCGTAATATCTCCAAACTGCACAGTGCTGGTGCGGACCTTGTTATGTCACATGCCTCCATAGGAGCAAATACCATAATTAATCTTCTAAATCCCAATAAAATACTGATGGTTGCAGAAGGACTGAACATCTTCCGTGCGTCGGTACACTCATCTCTTGTGGGTAAATCTCTTGCTGAAAGCCAAATCCGGAAACAAACGGGTTGTAGCGTAATAGCTATTGGTAGAGATAATAAATTGGATATCAACCCCGAACCCTCGATTCTTCTTAAGGAACATGATGAAATGGTCTTGATTGGAACGAGCGATGCGGAAAAACGTCTTATGAACATCTATTAATAACCGGGAAACAGGGGGAGGTATTCAACTTTAAAGGCGCTTCCGGCTTTTATCATGCCCCCAATGAAATTAAGTCCGGGTTGCCTGATTTCAAAGAGCATAAAAAAAGATTTTTTTGACATTTTTATTGTATTACTTTAATTATAGTCGTGGTAAGCGTTCAACTGACCGCCTGGTGCTTTTCATCTTTCAATTGAATCATCCGGCGGATATGGATAGTGAGAAAAATTAATATACTGGAGTACAACATGAGATCGATATTTTTTATGGCTGTGTTCATAGCGATGAGTACAATTTCGGTTTATGGGGCATTGAACGAAGAGGCGCCGGGTTTTGTGCCTTCGACTGAAATTCTTGATGAGGGCGAAATCCTTTTCGGACCAATAGACGTAGGATCTGTAACCGGCGATGATAAATTATTAGGATGCGAATTTGACGGCAGTTATTACTGGATTACCGGAGCTAATTCAGAGAGTGATCCCAACAAACTCTATAAATTTGACGCGGATTGGAATCTCATTTCGGTTACCGACCAGCCGTCTCATTCGACGGAGTGGGGTTGGCGCGACCTGGTATGGGATGGCGTCTATCTCTATGCTTCAGTAGACAGCAGTCTTGATGAGATAGATCCTGCCACCGGCGCATGGACGGGTAATACAATTCCCGGCCCGGAGTTTCCGAACCGCGCTTTAGCTTATGACCCTGATACGGACCATTTCTGGTCCGCTAACTTTACCAGCAATATTTACGAATTTGACCGGTCAGGCGCAATAATAAATAGCTTTAACAACGACCGTAATGTTTACGGAATGGGGTGGGACAATCGATGTCCTGACGGTCCCTGGCTTTGGGTACACAATCAGGAAGGAAATGGAATGGTTGCCGCAAAATTCGATCCGATTCAGGGCGAGTACAGCGGCGTTGCTTATGATATTACTGAATGGAACGGTATCGCCGGCGGCGCCGCGGTCTATGAAAGAGATGGAATCATTATCCTGCTGTTGCTTGGTCAGGCCGACACCGATTTGGTGATGGGCATGGAGCTTTGCCAGATCCCGGATTGGGCAATGACCTGCGATATGGAGATAATTTACCCGGTTGTCAGGTGTTACAATGATTTCGTAACTTTCAGGTTAACTATAAACAATACAGGTTTGAACTCCTGGCAGGATGTTTGGGCGGAAATTTATCCAACAGTCGGCGATTGCGCGAACGGGACCCAATTCGATTTTAACCTGGATAGGAGGATTACTACTAATCTGGAACCGGGACAGAGTTACACCAATCATTTTTTCTATTACATTAACAATGTTTGTGGTTTGGGATTATCAGAAGCGGCTGTTTATATCGAGGCCGGGGGTTCCTCCGGTCATTACGTTTGCGGATGTTGCGATGAATTCTGGTTTGCTTCTTCCTGGATGAGTGCAGGAGGAGAATATGACTGGGGTACCGAATGGAAGGAGTATGATGACGATATAACAATCCCCGGGGTTACGCTCCTCGGTCAGAATTATCCGAATCCATTCAACACATCAACCACAATTCCATTTGAGTTAGCCGAAGGCGGGACAGTAGCTATCAAGGTTTACAATCTCACGGGTCGGGTAGTAGAAGTCCTTGTGGACAGGCAAATGGGCGCCGGTCAACATGCGGCGACATGGGATGCCTCAGCGGCGGCATCCGGCGTTTATTTTTATAAGTTGCAGACGGATGATTATTCGACGGTGAGAAAGATGAATCTGGTGAAGTAGATATCCTTTAAAGTTTTTTCATAACCGGCGGGAGCATTTCTCCGCGAGTTTTTCATACTTTATGTCAAATTGGAAATATCCCCAACAGTGTAAATCATATTGGTACCGAATTAAACCTTCAATGACTATCAATGGATCTTAACCTTCCCTTATAATCGAGGAAGGGCGGAAAGTATCGATTGATTAATAGATAGATCTTATGCAACCATAGTTAACCGTATTCGTATATAAAAAGCGCTAATCAGGCAGATGGAGGTCTTCAAGTATGTCCGGTAAGAAAATAGCAATGCGTAGTTAAGGCTTGTTTTTGGGGGAATGATAGAGTTTTTCAGTGGTGTCTTCTTTTCCGTGAGCAATATGGGTATTTTACCGGCTACCGGTGAGATGCGGCTCAAGATTATAAAAGCGGCCGGGATCGCCCTGATAATAGTTTTTTACAAGGGCAGAAAATCCGGTAAACCTGAGATATCTCTGGATTGACTCTGCAGTATATTATTGTTGCAGTTCAAGTCAATCTCTGCTTAATAGTAACATTTTCGCATAATTTCTGAGGAATGATTATGAAAGCAATCGTACGCGCCAATTATGGATCGCCGGATGTACTCGAATTCCGGGAGATTGACAAACCGGTTCCGAAGGACAATCAAGTACTTGTTAAAGTACATACAGCGGCGGTGAACCCGTTCGACTGGCACATTCTACGCGGCGAGCCGTTCTTGGTCCGATTAATGGGTTTTGGGCTTTTAAAACCGAAACACGGGACAATCGGAGCTGACATGGCCGGTAAGGTTGAGGCTATTGGTAAAAATGTTACTCAATTTAAGGTAGGTGACGAAGTATATGGCTCGGGCATGGGCGGATTTGCGGAATACGCATGTCTTGGCGAAAATGCGGCGGCTCACAAACCGGAAAACCTGACTTTTGAGCAGGCGGCCGCTGTGCCCATCGCAGGGTTGACCGCATTGCAGGCTCTTCGAGACCGCGGGCGGGTTCAGGGTGGCCAACATGTTTTGGTAAACGGTGCGTCAGGAGGCGTGGGCACGTTTGCCGTGCAGATTGCAAAGGCATTTGGGGCTCAAGTGACCGGCGTGTGCAGTGGGAAGAACGTTGAGTTGGTCCGGTCGATTGGCGCAGACCACGTGATCGATTACACCAAAGAGCATTTCTGGCTGAACGGGCAGGAGTATGATTTGATCGTAGACAATGCGGCATTTCAATCCATACATAAACCTCTACGCGTGCTTAAACCACAAGGCACGTATGTCGGAGTTGGAGGCTCCTCGTCGACTGTCAACGTTCTACAATCTCTGATCTTAAATCCAATTATCGCGAAGATCAAAGGCAGAAGAGTTGTTACTTTTATCGCCAATATGAATCAAGCGGACCTGGTTTTCATGAAGGAACTCCTTGAAGCCGGTAAGGTAACCTCCGTCATAGACAGGAGGTACTCTTTAAATGACACCCCTCAAGCGATCCGTTACGTTGAAGAAGGGCACGCTCGAGGCAAAGTGGTGATTACGATCTGATGTGAGAACCGCAATGATTCTATTCATTAATCTCAAGGCTTTTCTCTGAGTTTCGGGATACAGTGACCGGCCCAGGAAGATACATAACCCGCTTTTGGAAGTTCATAAATAAAACAGGAGTAAGTTGATGTTTGATAAACTGGAACAGATAAACGAGCGCCCTTCGCCTTTTCAATACTACACCAATGAAGAGCTGTGGACGAATGATTATACCAGCAGTAAAATGCTCGAATACCATCTCAATGAGTCAATCGATGTCGCATCCAGGAACAGAAATTTTATAAACAGGTCGGTGGATTGGATAGTTGCCCATTTTGGCGTTAATAAGGATACCGCGATAGTCGATTTCGGTTGCGGTCCCGGATTGTACACCATTGCCCTGGCTGAGCGAGGCGCAAGAGTTACGGGGATAGACTTTTCTGAAAATTCCATCAAGTATGCCAGGAATGCCGCCAGTAGACGGGATTTGAATATTGACTATGTCATGAGAAACTACCTGGAATTTCAAACGGATAAGACATTTGATCTTATTTTAATGATTATGTGCGATTTTTGCGCGCTAAGTCCGGACCAAAGAGCGACCCTACTTTCTAAATTTCGGTCGTTGATGAAACCTGGAAGCGCACTGCTATTAGACGTGTATTCCCTGAAAGCATTTGATAAAAAAGAGGAATCAGCAACATATGAGTTCAACCAGTTGAATGGGTTCTGGTCGGACGAAGATTATTACTGCTTTGTAAATATATTTAAGTATGACAAAGAAAAGGTGGTTTTAGATAAATACACAATCTTCGAGCCATCACGAGAACGTCTGATATTCAACTGGTTGCAGTATTATGATGTCGATACTTTGGATCGCGAGTTTAAGCAGAAAGGACTTTCTATCAAGGAGACTTTCTTGAATGTAGCCGGCGATCCTTTTAGCCCTGAATCAGAGGAGTTTGCCGTAGTTGCCATGAGATCCTAAAGGAGCTTTGAATAGCCCTCATTATTGAATAATATGAAGTTTAGGGAAAATGATATAGGCATCGTATCGGTAGGGACGCATACGCCTGTAAGGTGTTACGGGCTGTTCCGTTTCGAACTTCCTGCTACCAAAATAGAAACGGGTTGAGATAATTCTCAACCCGTTCTGTTCTGTATTATGGGTTTTACTACTTCAGCAACATCATCCGCTTAGTAAATGTAATCTTTCCGGCGGTCAGCTTATAGAAATAGATGCCGCTGGAATAATCAGAAGCATCCCACATTATGGTTTTAAAACCTGCTGATTGGTTGTTGTTTACAATTACATCTACCCGTTGACCAAGAAGGTTATATACTTCAAGTGTTACGTCGCTATCCTCTGAAAGACTATACTCGATTGTAGTAGTGGCATTGAACGGGTTCGGATAATTACCCTTCAACTCGGTTTGTAGCGGAAGAGGTTCTTCATAATTTTCGAACCAGCTTGAGCAATTCCATCCAGTCGCGCTTCCTGAGATTAACGCCGTTACAATAAACTCGAATGAAGCGGAATCAATTTTGCTGGACGGATAATCGCCGCAGTATGCGATGTAATCGTAGGTTCCCAACGGGGCATAGGATGGAATGTCCTGGCGAACGTTAGGAGCGGTTATGTTCTGGTATGGCGAAAGACTGACATTATAGAAGGACTTAATCGGTCCATAATTAGCGCCGCCGGGAAGTCCCAGCATAACCCAAACATCAACAATTTGGGTTTGGTCCGTGTTGTTGTTCAATATGCCGGCATAATTGAAATGACCGCCCCTGGATACGTAAACTGGCGGGGTTTGTTCCGGATCCATGTCGATGGAAACGGCGGTTGCATAGCCTATATAATATGAGTAAACCTGGGTCTGCGTTGAATCGCCAGCATCATCCATCGCGGAAATATAGTAGTAAACAGTTGCTCCCGATTGTTGACCCGGAATTGTGGCATAGAAGGAATCAGCCTGGTTTGCCATACGCAATGATATATACCCCGAGCCAACGTCGTAGTACAGGTCAGCATAACTTACCGATGCGATAAGTAGAGGATCGGTTATGATGGCAGACACTTCGCAGTCTTCATCCGGGCCGGGGTCTTCGGGATTGCGCGCAACGCTGTTGATGATCGGTCCCTGATTTACATAGTACGAGTAAACCTGCGTAACGGTAGAATCGCCCGCGTCATCTATGGCCGATATATAGTATTCAACCGTAGCGCCCGCGCTTTGACCCGGAATTGTGGCGAAGAATGAATCTGACTGGTTAGCCATCCGAAGCGAGGTGTAGCCGGAACCGGTATCATAATAGAGATCGGCGTACGCTACCGATATGGTCAGCAGTGGATCGATAATACTTGCAGAAACTTCGCAGCTCATAGTCGGGCCGGGATATTCCGGATTGCGCGTAACGTCAGATATTATCGGACCCTGGTTTATATAATATGAATATACGCTTGTAACCGTGGAATCACCGGCATCATCTTTAGCCGCGATGTAATAGTAGACGGTAGTCCCTACCTGTTGACCGGGAATAGTGGCGAAAAATGAATCAGCCGCGTTACCCATTCTAATCGTTATGTATCCCGCGCCAGCGTCGTAGTATAAATCGGCATAGTTTACCGAAGCACTTAATGCGGGATCAGTGATGTTTGCTGAGACTTCGCAGTCCGCGTCGGGGCCGGGATTCTCAGGATTCCGGGTGACATCGTTAATAATCGGTCCCTGGTTTACGTAGTAAGAATATGTCTGGGTAATAGTGGAATCTCCCCGATCATCCCTGGCGGATATATAATACTGAACCGTCGTGCCCGCGGATTGTCCCGGTATGGCGGCAAAGAAAGAGTCTGCCTGATTGCTCATTCTCAGAGCATTATATCCCGAACCGGTATCATAGTATAGGTCCGCATAATTTATTGAAGCCGTCAACAAGGGATCGGTTATAGACGCAGAAACTTCGCAGTTCATCCCGGGACCGGGATATTCCGGATCGCGGTTAACATTGGTAATAATCGGTCCCTGGTTAATATAATATGAATAAGCCTGGGAGAGTGTGGAATCGCCCTGGTCGTCCTTTGCTGAAATATAATAACTGACTGTGGTTCCTACTGGTTGACCGGGTATCGAGGCAAAGAAAGAATCAGCAATATTACCCATTCGAAGCGAAATGTATCCAGAACCCGAATCGTAATAAAGGTCAGCATAATTCACAGAAGTTGTTAGCAACGGATCGGTAATATTTGCTGACACTTCGCAATCGGCTCCCGGACCGGGGTCAATCGGATTTCGTACTACGTCGGATATAATCGGCCCCTGGTTAACGTAGTAAGAGTAAGTTTGTGTGATTGATGAGTCTCCGCGGTCATCCACGGCGGAAATATAGTAATAAACGGTCATTCCCGCTGATTGCCCCGGAATAGTGGCGAAAAATGAATCAGCCGTGTTATTCATTCGTATCGGATTGTAACCGTTACCTGTGTCGTAGTACAGGTCCGCGTAATTCACCGAAGCTGTCAGCAACGGATCGGTGATATCAGCAGACACTTCGCAACCTATACCCGGTCCGGGATATTCCGGATTTTGGGTAACATCGGTTATTATCGGTCCCTGGTTGACATAATACGAATCGGTGGCGGTAATCGTGGAATCGCCTTCATCGTCCATGGCGGAGATATAGTAATTTACGGTAATTCCCGCCGGCTGTCCGGGGATCGTGGCAAAAAAGGAATCGGCAATATTGCTCATTCGCAGCGCGGTAAATCCGCTGCCGATATCGTAGTAGAGATCAGCATAGGAAACTGATGCAGTCAATGATGGGTCGGTTATATCGGCAGAAACTTCGCAGTCTATGCCTGGGCCAGGATTTTGAGGATTACGAACTACATTGCTGATTACTGGCGGGTTTCCGCCGCCGCAGTCGAGCGCGGTAACGCTGAAGGCGTCGATCCCCGCTTCGACCACCGAACCGCCGGCGAGGTCAGACGCTTCAAAACGCACCTTGACCTGGTCGTTCGGGGTAATAAATTCGTTTACCACGAA
>WJIJ01000154.1 GCA_014730345.1 Candidatus Zixiibacteriota bacterium
CGACCAGCCGACGAAGCCTAAGTTGTACGGCGTAAATCCGCTGGCCCCATGCCATGTCCATACATCGTTGTAGCCGACTTCCGATGCCCACAATCGGTTACCGGCATAGCTTAACGAATAATCGTAAAAGCTTTCCGGTAAAGCCGCGGAGTCAACCAGCGTGCCAGAGAAACTATAGGCATAGACGTATGAATCGTCCCATGTCAAGAGTTGTTCTCTATTACAGGCGATGGCATACTCAGCATTCCCACTACCGTGCCGCAACCCATGTAAAGTTCTGGAAATTCCACCGTTATATAGACGGATTCCATATACATCACCGGAGCACATCTCGTATACCACTTCATCACTGGATGAAAAGGCGACCTTCGATTCGTTTTCCTGGAAAACATCGGCAAGGTGAATCCACTTGTTTCCTGTTTCCACGTCGATGGCATACAGGTTGCGTGAATTATCCTTGATATAGATTTCTCCATCGATATATTCACGACTATCATAGAAAATCGACCGGGCAGAGAGTCCTGTTTCGATAGTCCGGATAAAATTACCATCCAAATCGAAAATCATCAACACGCCATCCTCGGGATCGCATTCTCCGTTGACGATATAGTAATAGTCGCCGTCGTACGCAATCGATATGGCGGTCCCTCCGTCGGGAAAGAAATGCTGAATGTTCTTGTCCCATACCGGATTGAACTCAACGATTTCATCCAGCGGGGGGGAATTGTTGCCGCGGTTGCAGGGATTTGCCTGTTTGCCATCAATGATACCCGCGGAAGATACCGCGAACATCAGCAGAACAGCAAGCAATGCAAATGTAAATTTCCTCATTTCATCTCCTTTCGTTTTACTTGAGTAATGTCATTTTGCCGTTAAATATTGTTTCGTTGACTTCTAAGCTGTAATAATAAATTCCGCTGGGATAGGTCGAGCCGTTCCAGTTAATGTTGTGCTCCCCGGCGGTCATCCGCGCGTCGATAACATCATCGACAAGCTGACCGGCGAGATTGTAAATCCGCAAATTGACCCGCGAAGGCTCAGGCAGGTTGAAAGCTATCGATGTTGACGCGTTAAATGGATTCGGATAGTTAGGTTTTACTTCGATTGACGAGGGGAGATTTGACTGTTGTTCGCCTTCCTGGTACCAGTCTTCGCCCCAAAGAACTTCATGATTTTCCGGACAACCCCACGGGTTGTAAAACATGAATTCGTCTCACGTCAAGCACAGATAATCATCTATGCCTGGTCCCGCCTCAATCTGGTAAAAGGCCTGGGTTATGTTTAAGTGGCTTATATCGTGAACATGGAAGTAATATCTACCCCTGTGAACCTCATAAGCGTTGAATTCAGCATCGAGCAATTTGGTAAGGTCGAAATCGAAGACTGTGCCGGCATTCATAGGGCCTATACCCGGAAAGAACTCCGCGTGAAGTTCCATCGCGGTAGAACCACAATTAATTACCGCGAGATCAAATATGATATTGCCGTTAATTGTTGGAACATAGGGTGTTAGTACACGTGTCCGGCACGACAAGCAAGGTTCCGCCGGGGCGATTCCGGTATATCCATACCAATACCCTGTTCCGCTATCAGCATCGTTCGCTAACCACAGCCGTCCGTTGGCATAGTCCAGCGACCATCCATAATCGCCGTAGGAAACAGTTAATGAATCCTCAAGGAATCCTCCATGAGAATAGGCGAATATTTGACTTCCATCCCAGGTGAAGAAGTATTGATTGTTACACCCGATAGCGTTTTCAGAGCCATCTGTTCCATGCCTTATTCCAGTAAAATATTCCCAACTTAGCGGTTGCTCCAAAGTACCTACATAAACGGTGTCACCGCACATTTCATAAAGAAGATTACAGCAACCGAGATTGAACGCAACCTTTGAGTCGGCATGATGAAAAACATCTTCAAGATAAAGCGAAACCTCGCCTGTAGACAAATTAACGTAATAGAGGTTCAAAGAATTATCTTTAATGAATAGTTGTTCTTCTAAAAGATGATAGAATATAGCCCGCATATCGAGTTCTACGGGGATCATACGTTCAAAATTGCCTTCAAGGTCATAAACAAGGATACTTCCGTTTTCCGGATTCCCCATCCTTGCCAAATAGTAGTATTCGCCATCACTGGCGATAGAAACGCTATGACCTCCTTTGGGGAACTGGTGGGGAATGATAATATCAAGCTCCGGCTCGAAATCGAGTTGACTCATAGCCGGAAGCCTTTGCCGGCCGCATTGGGCGTCGGCATTTTGGGCAAGTGAAACGATAAGTATGACGCCCAAAAGCGCCATCAGAATTTTGTTCATTATTACCTCCAGGAACCAAAAACCAGTTCAACATTATATGATGTAAATTTAGCCGTTATCACCTCCTCAAAACCCGAATCACTCCAATGATGCCAATTTCGATATCGAGTTTCTGCCCGCCATGTCTAATATGGCTTATAAGCGTCGAAAAGTCAATCAAAATATGGTATTTCAAGGAGATTCGCTGAGAGTGATGGCGATAAATTTATCCTGAGTATCGCATTATGATTAATTTTAAATATTTTTTCATTTTCCGAATATCTTTAATTGGATAAAAGCATATAAGTAGTGGATACTTTGTGAAAAAAGTATCAAAAGCTATTGCGTAAAGGGTATGTTAATATTATATTCAAATTCTGAACATAGACTCGAGTTGATTGAAATAAGAGGTAGTGATATGGCATCAGCAAAAGGACGTATAGAAGTAGATCACGTCAGGTGCAAGGGGTGCGAGCTATGCATAATAGCATGTCCGCATGATGTTCTTGCGCTTTCTGACACATTTTCGGCTAATGGCTACTATCCGGCTGAGATGGTGAAGCCTGAGAAGTGTACCGGATGTAAGCTTTGCGCGATTGCTTGCCCTGATGTAGCCATCGAGGTATGGAAATTTGAGAGAGAGAAGAAGTAAAGGAGACTGAAGATATGGCTGAAAGAACCCTGATGAAGGGGAACGAAGCGCTTGCAGAGGGCGCGATTAGAGCGGGATGCAGGTTTTTTGCCGGGTATCCCATTACTCCGCAGAATGAGGTACCGGAGTATATGTCATGGAGAATTCCGCAGGAAGGCGGTTTTTTTATTCAAGCCGAATCTGAAGTTGCGGCTATCAACATGCTTTTCGGCGCGGCGGCTACTGGCGCACGGACTATGACCTCGTCGTCGTCTCCCGGTATCAGCCTTAAACAGGAAGGTATTTCATACTGCGCCGGCGCTGACCTGCCGATTTTCTATGCCAATGTTGTCCGCGGAGGTCCCGGCCTGGGGAATATCGCTCCCGCCCAGGGGGACTATTTCCAGTCAACACGCGGCGGCGGACATGGCGACTATCGCGTTTTTGTAATGGCCCCCAACTCGGTATCGGAGATGGCGAATTTTCCGAAAGTCTGCTACGATATCGCTTTTAAATATCGTGTTCCATCCATGATTCTTGCCGATGGTATCCTCGGCCAGATGATGGAGCCTGTTGAGTTTAATTTTGATCCCATCGATCCCAATACCTTCGGTCCGTTTGATTGGACAATTGGCGGCGATGCCAGCGGGCGTGAAAGACGGGTTGTTAAATCTTATGACCTTAAGCCGGGTATGCTCGAAAAACTGAATTTCGAACGCCAGGCTAAATTCGATAAAATAGAAAAGGAAGAAGCTCAATGGGACGGGGAAGGTCTCGATGACTGCGACCTGTTGATAGCTTCCTATGGATCATGTTCAAGAATATCCAAATCAGCGGCCAAGCTTGCCCGAGAGGATGGTTTAAAGGTCGGGTTACTCAGACCCATTACCCTTTATCCGTTCCCCAACGCCAAGTTCAAGGAAATGGGCGAAAAGGTTAAGGATATATTGGTAGTTGAGATGAGCCTCGGGCAGTTTGTGGAAGACGTGAAGCTTGCTACCATGGGTTCAGCGAAGATTCATTTCCACGGCCGTCCGGCAGGCGGTATCCCCTCCGCTGAAGAAGTATATGAAATCGTGAAACAGATAATGGGTAAATAGCGAGGTGTAATATGGCACAACCAGCAGAAAAGAAGGTTTTCGAACAAACTAAAGGATTGACCGAAATACCGATGCGCTATTGCCCGGGATGCGGTCATGGTATCGCCCATCGCCTCGTCGGCGAAGTTATCGAGGAGCTGGGAGTACGCCAGCGCTCGGTGGCAGTCGTCCCCGTGGGATGTTCGGTATTCCTTGATGAATATGTCAATTGTGACGGTATACAGGGTCCTCACGGCAGGGGTCCGGCTATCGCTACCGGCATAAAAAGAAGCAGTACGGAAACAATCGTATTCTCGTACCAGGGCGACGGCGACCTGGCATCCATCGGTATGGCCGAGACAATCCATTCGGCGGCCCGTTCGGAGAATATTACGATTATATTTATAAACAACGCTATTTATGGCATGACCGGAGGCCAGATGGCTCCCACAACTCTTGTGGGAATGCGCGCCACGACCTGTCCTTCCGGACGTTCCATCGAGGTCAACGGTTATCCTTTCCACATGTGTGAATTGCTGGCGACCCTGCCGGGAGCTTCATACCTGGCAAGAACATCGCTGGACAAACCCGCGAATATCGTGAAGACCAAGAAAGCGATAACCAAGGCGTTCAAAACCCAGATAGAAGGTAAGGGATTCTCCATGGTGGAAATACTTTCGCCGTGTCCCACCGACTGGGGAATGACGCCGCTCGAAGCGATCGAACGTCTCCAGAAGGAGATGATTCCTTATTATCCGCTGGGTGTGTACCGTGATTGGGAAGCCGAGGAAAAAGCGGAGGCGAAAAAAGAGAAAGAAACGGTGGAAGCTTAACGCGAAATCAGGAGTAGACAATAATGTATCAAGGAATAATAGTTGCAGGTTTCGGCGGTCAGGGGGTAGTTTCCATGGGGATTCTTCTCGCGTACGCCGGAATGGTCGACGGAAAACATGTAACCTTTTTCCCCGCCTATGGAGCCGAGATGCGCGGCGGTACAGCCAACTGTTCAGTGGTTGTCTCCGATGACGAGGTTGCCTCGCCGGTAGTAGGCGCTCCGGATTCAGTGGTGGTTATGAATGAGCCTTCGTTCGCCAAGTTCGAACCGATGATAAAACCGGGCGGAAGGCTTTTCATCAATACTTCGCTGGTCTCATCGAGATCCAAGCGCGATGATATTGAGGTAATCGAAGTACCCGCTAATAAAATAGCCGAGGAAATCGGTACATTAAAGATAGCTAACATGGTTATGGCCGGTTCGCTGGTCAAACATACCGGCATGATGGCCCAGGAGTCATTAATTCATTCGGTTGGCAAAGTGTATGTCCGCGCCAAACCGGAGATATTGAAGATGAACGAGGTGGCTATCAAGCAAGGTGCTGAGAATTAAGTAGAAAACTTCATTAGAAGATTAAAACCCCCGGCGATTAATCACGGGGGTTTTTACATTTTATTGGATTAGGATTATGGGGCACATCTAAATTAAAAATGGATTCCCGCCTTCGATGGCTTTCGGCTATCTCGCGGGAATGGCATATAAATCCGCCGAGCGACTGCTTCCTTATGTTATTCCCATGAAAGGGGCAGTTGAAAAACGCGTTGTGTGTGGCATGCTTGTATTCCTCGATTTATCGAGGAATACTAAGCATATAAGTTATAGATGGGCATTAACCTTCGGGGACGTACCGCTACATTATAAAAATGCCGGGTACTGAGACCCGGCAATACATCAAAATTGATGATGTTACATATAAGTATTATTTCAGCAAAGTCATCCGTTTCGTCAGAACTTCGTCCCCGGTCTTTAACTGGTAGAAATAAACACCGGAAGATACCGTTGAAGCATCCCAGCTAACGCTGTGATTTCCGGCTTGAAGGTAACCATCAAGTATGGTCGCCACTTTCTGACCGCCGAGGTTGTATACATTAAGTTCCACATTACCATCGACGGGCAAGCCGAAGCTGACATTGGTTCGCGCGTTGAACGGATTGGGATAATTATCGGCAAGGTAGAACTTGCCCGGTATGGAGTTCAGTTCCTGATTGCCGTCAAACCATCCGGAAAGATTCCATTCATCGCTTTTCCCTCTTAATGGCGCTTCAATAGTGAATTCAAATGAAGCTGAATCGAGCTTCATGGAAGGATACATTCCCGCGTAGGAGATGTAATCATAAGTACCCAGCGGGGCGAATGTTGGTATATCCTGTCTTACGCTTTCGGCGAATATGGTCTGATAGGGACCGAGAGGAATGTTGTCGAACCGCTGTATTGGACCGTACATGCTTCCGCCGGGGAGTCCCAGCATAACCCAAACATCACCAACGACATTCTGACCGGTGTTATTGCTCAATACGCCGGTGAATGTAAAGTATCCGCCGGGATTAACCGTAACGGGTGTGCCGTGAGGGGTCATGGTGACCGAAACCGGACTGCCGGTACCTGTAACTTCAATGTCCTCGACACCGCTGTAAACACCCCATCCCTGAACATTTTCAGCCCTGGCGCGATAGTAATAAGTTCCAATTTCCTTATCGAGAATCTGGTAATAAGGATTGGGGATATTGTTGGAAATTGTAGTTATGTTATCGATGGTTCTGACCGGATAGATTTCATCTACATAAAACCCGGGTTCGGTTACGCCGATATCGGTCTCATACCTGAAGCGGATATAGAGGTTTTCGCCGATATATTCATCCAGGCTGTAGGATTTAAAATCCCATCCGTAGGAGTCGCCTTCGTAAGTATCGAGAGTATCGAAGTTGTAACCGTCGGTGGATACTTCCACGTAGCCATAGTCATAACCCGCTTCGATATCATAGTCGATATAGAAAGTAAGGTCGGTCGGTTCGGTAATCTCCACCGGCGTTTCCAGGGTCATAACGGCGTGGTAGCAGTCGCCCTGTCCGGAATAGAAGCTATAGGAACCCGAGTAATGGGTCGATGAGCGGGAAAAACCTTCCAGTATCCAGTTGTCGGTACCATCTTCAGCGCCATCTGTAATAGTGTTGAAGCCGAAAACTTCCTGCAGTTCGTAATTAGTGGGGCTTTCATCGCCGGCTACCATATCCCAGCTGACCACGAAATCGCCGTCGTCGTCGGTAGTCATCTCGGTCATTGCCGGGCCGGCAGGTTCGATAGCACGGTAGGGATTATCGGCAAGTTGAGCCAACGCGATATTGTAACCGCGATGCATATTTATCAAAGTCGGTATTTGCGATTGAGAGGGCCAGAAGGGACCCGCTTCACAGGTAAATCCGAATATCTTGTTTTTGGATGTTTGCTCACCGTAGGAATAATCGTATGCGTTGCCATTGCTTTTATACATTATCTGCCATGTGGTGCCTACATCCTGATAACCTGAGAATGTCGCGAGCGAATCGGCGAATTTCCGGTAGAGGTGCTGTTCGGGTGTAAAATGACCATTGTCATAACCCCAGGCCTGCAGGACAGCATTGGTACCGCTGTGATAATGTATAGCGAAAGCGAAATCATGCATCTGGCACAAAAGCATCACTGCCTGGTTTTCCGGTTCCGAACCCGCGGAGGGACCGCGGTAAGTATTGCTTGAGGGATCCGGGGAAGACCCCTGATTATCATATCCCCAGTTGTAAGTATAGTTTCTGTTGTTGTCCACGCCATAAGACCCGCCGTTATTTCTGCGGTTTTTACGCCACATCCCGCCGCCATTAGGATTGGTCGACTGGTTGTAGACATAGCCGTCCGGATTCATGCAGGGTACTATCCATACCTGGCGGTTATTAACGATGTATTGGGCTTCCGGATCGCTCCAGTAGTTATCAAGGAGCCATTCGGCAAAATCGATACATATCTCTCCGCCAATGGGTTCCCGGGCATGGGTAATACCGGTGAACAGTACTTCGGGCTCACCTTCCTGGATATAGACGTTATCGGAAATCTTCATAGCCCAGATGGTTCTTCCTTCATGGCTTACGCCCAGGCTGTCAATTTTTGTAAATGTTGGATACTCGGTATTAATTGAGTCCAGTTTGGCTACAATTTCATCAAAGGTCCTGAAACCGCCCATGGTCAGGTTTTGGTACTGGCTTGCGTAATGGCTCTCCAGGTCATCAATGAGCACTTCACAGGCATAACCAAGGCTTTCGATAATCTGTTTTTCAGTCTGGTTAACCGGTAGTTCGATATAAGACTGCTCAAAATTGTAGTTCATGCCATCGCCGGCTATTCCGGAGGATAGTATTTCCTGAACGCTGGCTTTATCGGGAACATGAACCCTGACCTGCTGATAAATTTCGGTATCAGCAGAATCGGCCAATCCCGTCAGGGAAAGGACGATAAGTGGAATTAGCAGAAACACCGCTATTTTGGGGTAGTTGTTGAAATTATGCATGTGGAAACCTCGTAAAATGAAGATTAGTAGAAGAATTTGCCAAAAAACCTGTTACTAAAATATAACTCAAGATACGGAAATTTCAAGTATTATTTATTTTGCGGTTAATGCATATCTGACTGAATAAGTAGATTATTTTAAAAGGGTCATCCGCTTGATTGCGGAGTAATCTCCGGCTGTTATTTTGTAGAAATATATCCCGCTGGAAAGATTACTCGCGTCCCATACGATTTTTTCCCATCCCGGCGCTTGATATGTATCTATTAAAGTTGCAACCTTTTGGCCTTGAAGATTGTAAAGCGATAATTCAACCGGACCGGCTTCCGGCAGAGCATACTCGATCACCGTGGAAGAATTGAAGGGATTGGGGTAATTCTGCGAAAGAGTGTACTTTGCGGGCAGGGCAATATCAGCTTCAGGAGGCTGGCTCCCAATTAATCCCAACCAGGCATCATCAAACCAGCCCTCCACCTCGGCGAATGTTATCCACCTTAATCCCGGGTCTTTACTAACATTTGCCGATTTAGAGAACGGGAATGACGAGGAATCTGTTTTCAGGTTCGGGTAATTCCCGACATAAGCCTGGTAAAGGTATTCACCCGTTGGGAATGAGCCAGGGATATACTGAACGATGTTATAATAAGTTTTTTCATTATAGGCGTCGAATGAAAAATTATCTATATGCATATAAGGCCCCTGTTGACTGCTGTCCGGATAGAGTATCATCAACCATACATCAATCTGTCTTTGCGCATCGACATTGCTACGCAGGATTCCCGTGTATGAGAAATTGCCGCCCTGCCCCGGTATGGTAATAGGGTTGTTGTTAGGTATCATAGTGATCGATAAGTCGGGTAGATTGGTGTTTCTCCAGAACAGGAATGTATCCGAGAACACGCTTTCCTCGCCGAGGTGATTGACCGTGGTTACCCGCCAGAAATAAGGACGGTTTTCGAGGAAGGACGACGGAATAAAGAAAGTCGTATCGGGTATGAAATTTATAGTTGATTTTGTATTGAACTGAGGATCGAACGCCCCTTCGACAATGTAAGAATCGAATTGGCCCGATGTTTTCGCCCAGTGCAGGATAATATTACTGCGGTTGGAATAAGCTCCATCCGGCGGGGAAATCAATTCTGTGGGGAGCGCTTCATCACCCGGAGTAACATCAATCGTTACCGGTAGTTCAACTTCGGTCTGGCCAGGGTCATTATTCAATATCTTGATTTTCGCGGAGTAGCTTCCTTCAGAGATTCCGAGGGCGCTTATCTGAATATCAAATTGAAGATTGTCTTCCGGGTCGATTGAACCGGAGCCTTCGCCGGGGGAGGCCCAGCTGTAATCGAAATCGACTGCCATGCTGTCCTCGATGAACGGCTCATCGTAAAAAACGGTAAACCCGGCATTGCGGAGCATGTTCTGAATTCCTCCGGTAGCGCTTTCCACATCCCCGTTCATGTCCAGGTAATTGAATACGATATCTCCATTGGAGGCGATAATTGCCTGAAAAGTGTAATCATCAGCTCCACCGGCTGACCGGACATCGATGAAACTGACTATCAGGGAATCATTTTCGTTGGTGTAGAAGTAAATTTCCCCTCCCTGCGATGGGTCAAGGTCGTCCCAGAAAGGATTTATAGAGGCGATGGATGCGGTGAAAGATGGAAGCTCTGTATTATTATTGTTTTTTGCAGGTTCGAAAAACGCGATATGGCCATTGGGAGAAATCCAGAACCGGCTGTAGCTGAGGTTGTAAAACGGGAAATCGAATCCTGTATCATAGGGGCCCACAGGTTCGTCATTCCCAATGCTATCTACCCTGATTCCCGTAGAGGTTATGTCAATCCAACTAAACTCCGGTCCGAGGGTATCGCCGCTGACCCGGGTTGAGTATCCGTAAGGGTCGACGCGTCCGGTCGTTCCGATTAGATAGGGATTTATGTCCAAGTTTATTATGCTGGAGTTGCTTATGCGGGTGCCGCCGTTTATTACCATACCCTCCAGTTTTTCACTTTTGGCAATTGATTTATTCAACATTGGTTTTTGATCCGGCTGGGTTGCCTGGATTAATTTTTGGTAATTTTGAATACCGGTTTCAATATGATATTCGTTTGCAGATACCCACCCGCCTCCAGTCGATTTGGGGGGCGCGTAATCACTGTTTCCGCCGAATGGAAGCGGTAACGTGTCGACTTCTCCCCAGGCATAGAACTCGAGAGTACCTGAACCGGGGTTGTTGAGAATCACCGATTGAGTGTCCACTGTACCTGATTGGATGATGATATTGAACAAAGTCGAATCGAATTGAAGTTCCGGGGAAAGGGTCTGGTCGTAGTAATAAAATCCCATATCATTCAGGGTGCTGTCGGGATCGAGATATAAGCTATCGGGATCGCCGCTGTCTATGCAAGGGGAATTGAAAAGGAAATTGAAATTACGGGCATCGATATCGATGAACCGGGGGTCGTATTGCCCGTTGCCCTCGCCGGAAATTAATGTGTCTTCAATCACCGAGTAAGTAATATCGAGCGTTCCGCTTTCGATATAAACCTGGGTGCTGTCGTATGATGAGTTTTGCCATAGGATTGAATTTTTCATATCCAGCAACGAATTTCCGCCCATATAAATCGCCCCGCCCGACGAATCCCCGGTATTAACCGCTATCGTATTATTTATTAATCTGGGGTTCGACGAGATAAATGACGCCGCTCCGCCGGAATCGGCCGAGTTGTCATAGAAGAGGTTATAATACAATATGGGATTCGATTGGCCGCAGAAAAAGCCTCCCCCATTCCCGGCGCTATTGTTCTTGATAATATTAAAGGTGAGTTTCGGATTCGACTCCACACATTGCACTCCTCCGCCGTTGATATCTAAACCGTTTTCTATGGTGAAACCGTTCAGAACAGAGCTTGTATCCTCCCCGGACCGGAAGGTAACAACCGAACCAAGGGAATCCCCATCGATAATGGTTGCGTAAATATCGCTCGTATCCGCCGAGTTGAGATACTCAGATGTCAGCAAAATAGCCTTGCCTATAAAATCTATATTCTCAAAATAAGTGCCATTAGCGACAACTACGGTATCGCCATTGAGAGCATTGTTGATTGCAAGCTGTATTGAAGAATACGGGTATTCCTCCGTCCCGGCCTGGAATGAATCGGCGTATGCCGAATCAACGGATAACTCCAGGAATACTGAATCGCCATATCCGCCGGTTATATACCCGATATCAACGCTATCCTCGCCGGCGTATCGGCAGGGCGAATTCGCTGTTAACCTGAAATCAGAATTTTCGATGTCAACAAAGCGCGGGTTGGTTGAAAATGTGGTTTCGATTTCCGGGAATATTGCTTCATTTACATTTGTCGGGTAATTGTTCCATATATCGCAATACTGTACCGAGTCGGATAAGGGTATCCTCAGACCTCCGCCGGTATAATCTACGGTGCCATAATCCGGTATTACCCAATTTATCTGGCTGCCGGTCATGATATTGTTCTTAAACAGGCATTGTTCATCAGCGTCAAGGCCGCCGGCGTAGATGTTAATATCGCCCACGCCGTCCGGTTCCCATGAAGCTTCCACATAGATGTTATTTCCCCAGAACGTATTGTTGATTATATCGATATCACCACGCAGTATGCTTCCTCCGCCTTCGGCAAGCACGGTGGCATCGTAACCGCTGGTGATGGTAGTGCAGGCGTTAGCCTCGAAGAGGTTATATGAAATTCTTCCGCTTCCCGTGAGATACAATCCGCCTCCTCCGGAGATAATTATGGGCGACCCCGGAGTTTCGTAATAATAGAAAATATAGTTCCGGGATATCATACTGCTGTCTATCGCGATATCCGAACCATCAATATAAGCTCCGCCGCCGTAAACGTCCGAATTAATATCGTATAAGATTGAACCGCTTATGGGGAAAAGGTTGGTTTCGCAACGGTTTCCTGTAATCCGGCAATTATTGATGTTGAGGCTGTCTCCTGACGAATATACGCCCCCGCCCGTTAACGGCTGGGGAAAATATCCCGCCCACCATCCGGCTGTATTACAGGAAATCGATGTATTTCTTAAAGTATTGAAATCACCCTTAATAAATAAGCCGCCTCCGGATTTGGCGTCTTCCGAGTTGCTACCGTAGTTAGTTCCGTTGACGGTGTTGGAATCAATCCGGCATCCGGTGATTTGATTATGACTGCCTTCGAGGTAGATTCCGCCGCCGGCCACGGGATTATACTCGGATAAGGCGTAGTTGCCGTAAATCTCACTATTTTCTATGAATACAGAATCACATAGCGCAAGAACACCCCCGCCGCCAACCATCGCGCCAGGGAAATTCTCTCCTTCGTAAAGTTCTTTCATAATGTTGCTGTATATGAAGGAAGCGGAAATCGAGAGTGAGCTTGCGGAATCGGCATAAATGCCTCCTCCCCCGATGACCTCTTTGCTCGGTATATCGAAACCATTATTAAATACCATGCAGGTATCGATGGACGTCGCGGTGTTTATAACGGCTATTCCCCCTCCGCGAACCATGTTGCTGTCAGGGGTCATCAATCCCCTCCCGCCGGTAATCGAAAAGCCTTTGATAAATACCGAATCGGCATCGGTTATAGTTATTACGCTGGAGGCGGAATCATCAATAGTGTCGCCCCCATCGATTGTTGTGGAATCCGGGCCGGAGGTCGCCATGAGAAACAATGCATGGGATATTATCAATTTTTCTTCGAAAATACCGGCGTCCACCTGAATTGTATCATCATTATCCGAAATGTCGACAGCAAACTGGATTGAGCGGAATGGAAGTTCCTCCGAACCGTCTCCGGTGGAATCGTCTCCATTTATGGAAACGAACCATTTCGAACGGTTGACATATTGTGGATGCTCTTCGAAATAAACGCCTATATCCGCGCGGGAACCGTCGGGATCAGTTTGCCAATCAGGATCGCCGCTATCGATGCAGGGAGAGGAAGCGGCGATATTATAATTATCCATGAGAGGATCGATAAATTTGGGGTCATCGCTTATGTTTCCCTCTCCGGGCCATAATGTATCCTGGATATCGCTGTAAGTTATCAACGATGTTTCGTGATAATCGGAAACCTGTCCGCCTGTGTCCGCCTGGTTATCCCATATTATCGTGTTGATCAGTGATGACGCGCAACTGTCGCAGTGAATACCCCCTCCGGAGCTGTCGGCGATGTTCTGGACAATGGTGTTATTTGAAATTTCAGAGCTGTCATGCCTGGCGAAGATACCGGCGCCCGAGCTGTCGGCATAGTTTTCATAAATCAGATTATGGCGGATTGCGGGCGAAGCGAGGCTGTCGATATAAATACCCGCGCCATACATACTAAGGTTTTCCATTATCTTGTTGCGGTAAATCACCGGGCTTGATTCACGGCAATATATTCCTCCGCCGGAATCAGCGTATCCATTTCGGACTGTAAACCCGGCCAATACAGCCGTGCTGTCTTCACCGTTTTCTATTTTAATGACACAACCGGCACTATCGCCATCGATAATGGTCGAATCGATGTAAGCTATCTCTCCGGTGGTCAGAAACAGAGAAGCTATAATCAGATTTTTGCCCGAGTAGTCAATGTTCTCTATATATTCGCCGGGATTGACCAGGATAGTATCCCCGCTTGAACTCGAGTCTATTGCTTCCTGTATGGTGGCGAAATCATCCGGTACAACCACCGTGGACGGCAGGGGAAAAGTATAAGAGAGAGTGTCGCTGACCGTGGAATCTCCATATACATCCATGGCTGATATGTAATAATCGAATGAAGAACCCGGTTGTTGCGAAGGAAGGGTAACATAAAAAGAGTCATCCACAGAGGTCATCGCCAACGAAACATAGCCATCACTGTTATTATAATACAAATCAGCGCCTGCTACCGAATCGTCGGTATCGGTGATTATCGCGGAAATGTCGAATTCTTCATAAGGGCCCGGTTCGTCGGGGATCATTTGAATACTGGAGATTAACGGCGGTGAGTTGTCGGATACGCGCAGGAGATAAATGTCCCGAAGCCCCGCTCCGTAACTTTCCGTATGTCCCGCCAATACCAGGTCTCCATTGGAGGCTTTCACAATCGAATAGGCGCGGTCATCCTCACCGCCTCCGTAGGTATAAGTATGGATGGTATCGCCCTGAGAATCTATTTTTAAAAGGTAAATATCCGCTTTACCGTCGCCGGTAGCATCGGTAAAAGCGCCGATGGCATATGTTGAATCATTAATGCCGATTACGGATCTCGATTCATCATTGTACGTACCCCCGTATCTTCTACTCCACAATGAATCTCCACCGGCATCGAGTTTCATTATGTATATATCAGCGTTCACAGCCCCATAATTACGAATCGTACCAGCGACAATAAATTCCCCGCTTCCTGTTCGCAGGATATCATAAGCCTGCTCGGCGCCCTCACCGCCATACATCTTGCTCCATAATGTATCGCCAAGGGAATCCGTGCGGACGATGCAGATATCGGCATCTCCGGTTTCAGACCAACCGCCGATCAAGAAGCCTCCATCATCGGTCTGCAGTAAAGCCTGGGCATTGTCACTGCTTCCGAAATTGTAAATCATCGACCATAATGAATCGCCATCGGAATCTGTTTTTATTAGCAACATACTACTGTTCAATCCAAAACCGCTCGTATATCCGGCCAACGCATAACCCCCGTCAATAGTCCTTATCACCTCATTGGCGGTATTGAGCATTCCCCCACCATAAGTTTTAGTCCATAAAGTATCCCCTGAATCATCGATATTAACCAGGTAGATGTCTTTAATCCCGCTTCCAAAAGAGCTGGTATTGCCGGCGAGAATAATGCCTCCATTGTGGGATAATGTCGAAGAAGTCAGGATGTCGTTCTCCGAGCCGCCGTAAGTTTTAGTCCACAATGTATCCCCGAGGGAATCGGTTTTGATCACGTACCAGTCAGCGGCACCCGCTCCATAACTTCCGGTAATGCCCGCCGTTAGGAATCCCTCATCGTCGAGTTGTAAAAGGCAGTTGGCATAGTCGTCGGATGTACCCCCGATGTATCGGCTCCAAATAGTGTCTCCGGGTAAGGCGAGGGCATTATTGGCGAAAAAGGAAACGCAGATAAAAAGTGAGGGGATAAGAAAGATTCTTTTCAATCTTCCGCTAAATTGGATTTTTAATTAACTCGATCAACCGGGAATAATGTAGAATAACTATTTAGAAGAATAAAAAAGTACTACCGGTTAATTAAATCTATAACCAAACTATCAATGCAATTTATAAACTATTTCCTATTTTGTCAATCAGAATTGCATTAATTCAGTTTTCATAAACTCTGTGAATAAATATACCCTCCCGGAGGTAAGGATTTTTACTCTACAGGTACAGATTTCAGATGAACATCATCAATCCAGACTGTTCCGTTGCCATCAATAACCAGGTTTAACTTAACTATATCCGGATTCTCACCTTTCTTTAGATAAAATGGAGTCTCATAGGAACTCCAATCCGTAGAACCATTGATTGGCATGTTAATGTTCCGTGAAAAATATTCCCCTTTTCCCGGAAAGTGGCAAAGCATCTCCAGGTAAGCGTTGCCATCGAGGTTTTCGCTTTTTAATTTTGCCTGGTAGACAAGCTGGGTTTCTTCAACATCCACATCATTTAGCTCAAAAAGCTTTACCGTTGTAGAATCCTCGACCATGAACTTGACCGCGCCTCCGCCGTCAATTGAATTAATGGTATCGACTTCGGCAATAGACGCCATTATAAGATTTTGGGTGTTATCGAGGGGAAAGTGGCGGATATCAACGATTTCGGCCTTTTCCTGGGCGCAACCGGCTATTAGCGCTAATACCAATCCAATCATAACCAACATATTCTTCATATTTACCTTACTCCCTTTAAAACTTACGGTGATTGTCCATTTTCCTTTAATCTGAATAGCATATATTTCTAAAAATATTCAAACATTTTCTTAATGCATTCGTAATTGTGTTCGCTTATAATCAAATCCTCTTCAACGCACTCCCACGCGTTACACATCCCCTCGACCTCCGGCTGACCTTCCCGCCGGAGGTTTTATTAATTATGGTATTTCCATAATATAAGCATTGCTTAACTGCTGAAAATATCGTTTTTGGGTACATAATCCTCAATGATCGGGAATATATCCCTGCTCCGGGAAATCGCCGACTGCAGAAAGGAGTCTACCCATAAAAATATATTGTTTCTCCTGACCGACCTTCTGAGTTTATGCATCCGGCTTCGGCGTTCACTGTCGGGCATTTTGAAGGCTTCATAAATGGCATCGGCCACCCCGTCGATATCATGGGGATTGACCATAAGCGCGCCTATGGATAATTGAGCGGCAGTTCCCGCGAATTCGCTTAGTATCAGAACTCCATGCTCCTCGATATCGCTGGCGCAGAATTCCTTGGCAACCAGGTTCATACCATCTTTAAGAGGCGTGATTAAAGCTATCTCGCATGTTCGGTAATAAGCCAGCAGTTCTACACGGTTCAGTCCCCGGTAGATATAGTGGATAGGAGTATATCCCGCCTCGGTAAACTCGCCGTTTATCCGTCCGACCAACCCCTCGATTTCCTCTTTCAAGGCAATATACTTGGGGATATCCCGCCTGCTGGGTACCACAACCTGGACAAGGGTAGTGCGGGCTTCCTTGAGTTCCGGATAACGCCTTAATGCCCGAGCGAATGCCCTTATTCTCTCCGGTATTCCCTTTGTATAATCCAGCCGGTCAACCCCGAGGATTATCTGCCGTTCGGGAAGTTCTTCGTGGATATACCATGCCGCCTCGCCAACCTGCTGGGATTCGGCAAGTATCTCGAACTCCTTGTAGTCGATACTTATGGGAAAAGCCCCGATTCCTATTTCGCGGTTATTCCAGCGCGCGCTCGCTACCTGTCCTTTACCCCCGGAAATTTTAACATCTTTCAACAGGGTGCGGACGCATTGTATAAAATTCCGCCGGTCTCGCAGGGTTTGAAATCCAATTAAATCATAATCCAATAAAGCGTAAAGTATCTGGAATCTCCAGGGAAGGCGAACGAAAATATCCAGCGGTGGAAAGGGGATATGCAGATAGAACGCCAGTTTGGATTTTATGCCCCGTTTGCGTATTTCCCGGGCGACATACATGAGGTGATAGTCGTGTACCCAGACAAAATCATCTCCGACGGCGTTTTCCAGTATCTTGTCAGCGAATTTGCTGTTAACCCTTTTATATGTTTCCCAATATTCGGGATTAAAAACACAGTAAGACATGAAATCATGGAAAAGAGGCCAGACTATCTCGTTGGCGAAGCCGCGGTAGAATTTATCCTCTTCCTCGTCAGTGAGATTCACCGTCTTAAAGGTATAGCCGGCTCCCTGCGTCTCCCTGGCGATTACCTCATCCAGTTCGCAGGTATCCTGATCGGTAACCCCCGGCCAACCGATCCATAGACCCCCGCGGTTTCTTAACACCGGCGCTAATGCGGTAACCAATCCACCGCTTCCGGTTTTGACCGTCCATGCTCCCCTATCGTCTTTGTCAAGTACTATTGGTAGTCTGTTCGATACAATTATCAGCCTGCTTGGTGAGGGAGTTGAATCCATTTCAACATACTCCGATTAAATTAAAGATTATCCTCCTCTCCGTCCTGCAGTTTGTTAATATACAGTGTTTGAGTAGGATATGCAAACTCAATTCCCTCTTCGGCTAATCTTTTATAAATACCAAGATTTATGTTCTGCTGAACGTCCATGTACAGGTTGTAATCAGGCTGAGTGACATAATATACGACCTCGAAATTAAGCGAGAAATCCGCGAATGCCTTAAAATGGGCGCGGTCGAAACGGGTGTTGTCGGTCTGCTCAACAATCTCTTTTACTAATCCGGGAATCCGTTCCAGTTTTTCTTTGGGAGTTTGATAGACAACGCCGAATGTAAAAACTATCCTGCGTTCGGCCATTCGCTTGTAGTTCCTTATCCTGCTTTTCAAAAGATCGCTGTTGCCCATGACCAGTTGTTCCCCTGATAGAGATCGTATCCGCGTTGTTTTCAACCCGATGTGTTCGACAACCCCCATGTAGTTGTCGACTATGATGAAATCGCCGATTACGAACGGCTTGTCCAAAACAATGGAAAGCGATGAGAAGAGGTCTCCGAGGATATTCTGGACTGCCAATGCCACCGCGATACCGCCTATGCCCAGCCCGGCGACAAGACCGGTAATATCTACGCCGGCATTATCCAGAACCAGTAGAAAAACCAGCAACCATAAAAGTAACTTAGCCACGAAAGCCATAGCCGAAATTGTTGTAACGGCCGCGGGGTCATCAGCCTGACGTTTCTCCCGGTATTGCCGTACCCAGAAAGAAATGCCCGTATTAGCCCATATCAGTATCTGTACTAAAATACCAATAAGAACGATGGTTCCGATAACATCGGTTACTTTGCCCGACAGGGTGAGTGTATACGCGCCGGCGAAGATACCTATGGTAATCAAAGGGAAAATATTGACCTTATGTATGGTTTCAGCGATCAGGTCATCGATATTGTTGGCGGTGCCTTCGGCATACTTTTTAAAATTTCGGGCGATAATCCCCTTGGCTATGCGCATTATGATAACAGCCCCTACAGCTACGGCCGCGGCGATAATCCAACTTAGTATGGAGTTGTGATAAATCACCTTTTCCAGGAAATCCATCATGACTTAGATGTCCTTTTTAACCATTGGTCAAGAAAACTCATCAATTCCCCGGGAGGCTTGAGCCACAGGTCGGCCGCCGTGGGACGGTATTCTTTTCTGACAAGGATTGAATATCCCCTGCCTTTGAGAGCGTTAAAGGCATCCTCATCGGTGAGGTCATCACCAAGATACGCAGTGGGAATCCCCTCGTTCATCTCGCCGAGAATGGTGTTAACGGCATCACCTTTGTCCCTGCCTGGAACCCTGAGTTCGAGTCCGCCATCGAACTCCTTTACGGTTAATCCGGAATCGAACGCAATCGGATTCAATAACGGCAACAACCTCTCCCGTAATATCTCTATGTCTTTGTCATTCATCCCCCGCCAGTGTATAGCCAGAGAACCCGGTTTCTGCTCACACCACGGGGTTAGCTTTAAATCCTCTATAATTTTATCAGCGTCGGCAAGTCCCTTCAACGCCTTCTCATCCATTTCCGCTATTTCGTAGCGGCCATCGGGGTAAAATCTCTCCCATCCATGGGATCCCCAGATCTCCGGTTTTTCATCCAGATTTAATAGCGGGATCAAATCCCTGGTCCATCGTCCGCTTATTATCACGACCCTCGATTTGGATTTTTTGATAATACCGTTCAACAACTCCCGTATCCCCGGGTAGGGAACGGCTTTATCGCGTTGGATCCTGAAAGGCGCCAGCGTTCCGTCATAATCTAAAAATAAAACGCTTTCGGGAGAGGAAGTGATTTCTTCGAATAACTTTTCCAGTTTAAAATCGGGGGTTATAATTTGCATAGGAACTAACTTACTTCGATCCTTTCTCTGCCGCCGTTTAATAAAGCGAAAATCAAGCTGAGGTATTCCTTCAGATGCCGGGTTACAAGGAAATTCTCCCTGACAAATTCCCGCGCTTTGTTACCCATCTCGATTAACTCATCACCGCGATGGTAAAGATAGCGAATTCTGAATGCCGCTCCTTCGGGCGTATTGACTAAAAATCCGGTATGATGGTTAACTACCTGAATACGGATTCCGCCGGTGTCCCCGCCGATGACCGGTTTGCGTTTCCACATGCCTTCGGTAACGGTCAAACCGAATCCTTCCCTTACCGATTTCTGCAGAACGATATCAGCGGCCCGCTGAAGGGCGTTGATAATGCGGTGGGCATCGCCCGGCAGGAGCAAAATATGAATATCCGGGTCATCGCCGGCGGCGATGCGGACTTCGTTTAAAACTATTTCCCCTTCCGGGTCGTCGGAGGCTCCTCCGCCGGCGAGAATCAGTTGAAGGTTGGGTATAAATTTCTTGGCAAGTTTATATGCCCTTATTACCCCCAGAGGATCTTTGAATCGGTCATAGCGCGAAATCTGCACTATCAACGGCCGGTCGATATCGAAATCGAACTGGCGGCAGATGGTACGTACTTCTTCATCGTCCAATTCCACATTTTTCTCGTTCAAGGGGTCTATACTGGGAGGAATCAGGTAAATCGGATGAGGCAGGGCTTGAGCGAATGTAGATAATGAGAATACACTGGCATCGTAGTTGCTTACGAAATTTTTCAGGTATTTCCATACCGGCCTGAATGGTTTGCCGGCGTCGATATGGCATCTCCATACCCACTTGCCTTTTCTTTGCGGAAAGTGATTTATTAACGCCGCCGGCTGGGGGTCATGGATAAACACAATGTCGGCATCCTGTAACCTGTCTCTCAATCTCTCGGCAGTTTGTTCATTGGTTTTCTCATAAGCGTCAAGAAGTGATCTCGAAACATCGATCCTGTTGCCCTGTATGGCATTATGAAAACTTTTAGTGCACTGGTAAAAGGCGGGGTCGCCCTCGATAACTTCCCAGGACGTGTCCAACCCCAGGTCAATCATCAACGGTATCATCTTGTGGAGTATTTCCGCCACTCCGCCGCCCACCTTGGTGGAATTCACATGTACAACCTTCAATCCGTCGAGGGGGCTCGCGAGTTGTCTTAAGTGGCTGATTACGTCCTGGCCCGCGATTTCCGCGTATTGATTTAACACATTATCCATTATGATTGCTTCCGTTTTCAAAGTAATCGCCGAACACCTCTGTCAATTGAGCCCTTAATTCAGAAAGGGTAGAAAAATATGGATCGATCCCGGCTATTCTATCGCAGAGTTCCATGTATTGGTCACCGAAGCCGAGAAGCCAGCTACGGAAGTCATCAATACTTTCCTCAGTCCTGCGCCGCGCGTCGATAAAATGATAGAAAACACTGCCCACTGATAGGGAGGGAAGAACATCGGTAAATTGGAATGGATGCTCCACCCGATAATTAGTATTGAATATCACTATCTGGGAACGTATGAATTCAAAATGATTCCCCCGGGTTGACCACAAAGGGTACTCGAGTTCATCGAGCCGCTCCTCGATTATATCCATCAATTCCTGTCTTAACGCTTCCATGTCCGGAAACTCGGTTGGATCGATGAGGCTTAAACGCTCCGCAAGAATTTTATCGTGAAGCTGGCGATGAATCCAGATGGCGAAATCGTTATGGTATTCGGGATCATCAAATTTGGGTCTGAGCAAACCTCCCCAAAAATGATAATACAGGGTGTTATGGTCGCATTCGTTAAGGTGTTGTCTCAAATCCCGCAAGCTTTGGGCTCGCTTGCCGGTGGCGATAGCTATCATTGAACAGTCTTTTATCGCAAAGGGATCTAATACAGGTTCATCGGGACTCATATCCTGAACTGACTTCTCCTCTAATTTTTTTTCGCTCTTATAATCTTTGAATTCCAATTATACAATTCCCCGGAGTTTATCAATAACTTTTTTATTTAATTCGGGTTTCTACGGAAAATGTTTATCAATAAAGTGTTCAATGCTTTCAAATACTGCTTTTGAAGCCGGTAAAATCGCTGTAAGGGCTTCAGCCTACTGTAAACTTCCCGTAAAATTAAAAACCCTCCTCCAGTAAGAGGAGGGTTTAAAGGTTCAACAGGTATGACCGCTGAATGTTCCGCGCGGTTTAAAAATTGCCTGTTTAGGAGACTATTCAGCCGGACCGAGTATTTTGTGCACCTCATTTGCCAAGTCGGCGGGATCGATAAATTTATAATCGATACCGGCGGCGGCTACGAGTTTATGGGCTTTGTCATGTTTATCCTTCGGCGCGATTATAAGCACCGGGATCTTATTAGCCCGTACCGCGGAAAAAAGTTCCTCCATGGTCTGGTGAGTAAAAAGTGTGGTAAACTTATGCAGGTATCCGACTATAACCGCTATTCCATCGGCGGTAGTAATGTGAGTCAGGTTTTTCCCATGATTATCCCAGCCGTTGGAAAGGGGGAGGGTTTCATGCCCTTCGATTATAACATCGGTAAGGACTTCGGAGTTTGTACCCTCAAGGTATCCCAATGTTTTGACCATTTATATCTCCTAATTGATTGTTTCAGGTTTTAAATCATTGTCATATTATATTATAAATCTATACCAGCCGGCTTCCAACAGATTTTTAAACATGTTCACCCGCCGGCATTATCTTTTTCATGGCGAAAAGCATTTTAATTATTATATTGTATTTTGAAAGGACTTGTATTCTATACCATAATTATGCGATTTATTATCCTTTCAGAAGGTTGAACGCTCGAAGGTGCTGAATTAGTTTCAATAAATTCCAATGCTTTTCAATTCATTACATTACCTCGTTTTCTTCCCCGTAGTAGTCGCGATTTATTTCAGCATCCCCCACCGATACCGGTGGATTTTACTTCTCTCCGCCAGCTATTATTTTTATATGTGCTGGAAGGCGGAATACCTTTTCTTAATTCTCATCTCTACCGCGATTGATTATTTCTGCGGACTGCAGATGGGGAAAAGGGTCAAAAGGGAGTCCCGCCGGAAGTTTCTCATCCTGAGCCTGTTTACTAATCTGGGCCTTCTGTTTTCCTTTAAATACTTCAATTTCTTCAACGATTCAATGCGGGATCTCTTTAATCAGTTCAATATATTTTATAATATCCCGGCATTCGATGTTTTACTGCCCGTTGGAATTTCATTCTATACTTTTCAGACCCTTAGCTATACAATAGATGTCTACCGCGGCGTGAAGAAGCCCGAAAGGCATCCGGGAATTTTTGCTGTTTACGTGGCATTCTTCCCTCAACTCGTTGCCGGTCCAATTGAACGTTCTGTGAGGCTGATGCCCCAGTTTTATGAGCAGAAATCCTTCGATTACCAGCGCGTAACCGACGGTTTGAAGATTATGGTCTGGGGATTTATCAAGAAACTGGTGATCGCGGACCATCTGGCGATGTATGTGAACCAGATATATAATAATCCCGGAAATTATACGGGGATGCCGCTTCTATTGGCGACTTACTTTTTTGCTTTCCAGATTTACTGTGATTTTTCAGGTTACTCGGATATCGCCATAGGAAGCGCGAAAGTGATGGGTTATGACCTGATGCAGAATTTCCGTCGCCCTTATTTCTCCAGGTCCATCTCTGAATTCTGGAAGAGATGGCATATCTCTTTATCGAGCTGGTTCAGGGATTATCTTTATATACCATTGGGAGGCAACAGGGTAGCCAAGTGGAGGTGGTATTATAATCTATTGGTGGTTTTCATTGTGAGCGGTTTCTGGCACGGCGCGAACTGGACTTTCCTTTTCTGGGGCGCGTTGCATGGTTCTTATCTTGTATTGTCCATAATTACAGCAAAAATTCGCTATCGGATAGTTTCTTTTCTCGGTCTTGTCAACACGCCGATACTGCACAAAGTGATAAAGGTAGTTATTACTTTTCACCTGGCATTGTTCGCGTGGGTGTTTTTCAGGGCGAATTCCATATCTGATGCCTTTCTAATCCTCGGCAGTATGTTTAGAGGCGGCGCGAACTGGTTTAAACCCGGGCCGAAAATCGACGGTTTTGATATTAATCTCGCGATTATATCCATTTTAGTTATGGAGGCTATCCAGTTATACCAGGAAAGGGCATCAGTATTGGAATTTATTAACAGCAAGCCGGTTTTAATTCGATGGGCTATATACTATGTCGCAGTAATGGTCATTCTCTTATTCGGTACATTTGAGGAAGTGGAGTTTATTTATTTCCAATTTTAGGTAAAGGCTTTTGGCTAAATTAATTTTGCGATTATCCATATTTATTGTTTTGATTGTAACGACAATCCTGGCGCTAATCCTGATTTCGCCTCCCCGCGCTGATAGCTATTTAATGGCTTTTAAAAATAAGCAAAAGTTGTTAAGGGAAACACCCTCGCCCAGAATGATTTTCGTGGGCGGTTCCGGACTGGCTTACGGGCTGGACAGTGAAATGATCGGGTCTCATTTTGAACGGTACAATGTCATAAATACCGGACTTGCGTACAAAATTGGAATGAGATTTATGCTGGAAAACGTGAAGACTCATCTCAAACCGGGGGACCTGGTAGTGCTTATACCCGAATATCAGCTTTTCTATGAGTATTTCGATGGAAGCATTACCTTGTTTGCGATTGTGGAAATCGAACCGGATGTTGTTGAAAGCATATCATTTAGCCAGGTCTTTTCAATGCTCGATGAATTCCCTCAATATTTTCAGAGACATTTTAATTTCCTGGTTAATTCTACTATTCTCAATAAATCTATGGCGCTTTCATACGAAAAAGTCTCGAATTTTAATCGCTATGGCGATTTCGAGGGGCATCTCGGATTGAAATCGGTGGATATAACAAAAATCCCCCTGTTTGCCCCCGACCAGGGAAAAGAATTTGATAAAGACTCTAAGGATTATTTAAACCGTTTCTATGGGGATATTCGCGAAAAAGGCGCGGACGCCGTTTTGATATTTCCTTTAATATCCGGATTCCATTACAGAACGCACAAGGAGAAGATTGATCTTGTATATGACTTTCTAAAGGACGGCCTTAATATGCCAATCCTGAATACGCCGCAAGAATTCACCGCGGACTCCCGTTTATTCTTTAATCAAAAGTATCACATGAATATAGAAGGCAGAAAATATTACAATCCATTGATTATCAATAAATTAAAGTTATATCTAAGTAAATTGGATACTCAGCCGGCGACCGACAGGACAGAGCTATTTATTGAAAACTAATATTGATGATTATTTATAAATATGCTTGCTAATAAATACGGAATTTAGTATATTGACCGGATTTTTGAGAATCACTGAGGTCAGCCAGCTTAACTAAGCAAGACCGCCATATAGAATACGGAGAGCGCAATGAAAACCGACATTATTTATTTGGACAATGCCGCCACAGCGTGGCCCAAACCAGACAACGTGTACAAGTTTATGACCGAGTTTTACAGCCGTATGGGAGTTAATCCCGGGCGTAGCGGTTTTGACAAGGCAATTGAAGCCGGAAATATAATTGAAAATTTACGTAAACGGTTGACCAGTTTCTTTGGAGGCGATGAAGATACGCCCGAACGCCTTTGTTTCGGTTACAATGCAACGGATGCTTTAAATTTGATTATTAATGGTCTCCTTTCAGAAGGAGACCATGTCGTTACTACCAACCTTGAGCATAATTCCGTTATCCGGCCTATTAATCACCTCGTCCGCGATGGAGGAGTAGAAGCTACTTATTTACCCTTTGATAGTGATGGATTTATTGATCCTGAAGATGTCCGCAAAGCGATTCAACCCAATACCCGGCTTGTAATTGTTAATCACGGCTCCAATGTTATCGGCACTATCCAGCCGGTGGCCGAAATCGGTAAGGTATGCAAAGAGATGGAAGTTACATTCGCTATTGATTCTTCCCAGACCGCTGGGGTTGTTCCGATTAATATGAAGGAAATGAATATAGATGTGCTCGCATTTACTGGGCACAAAGCGCTTATGGGTTCCACGGGAATAGGTGGTCTGTGTGTCAGAAAACACGTTGAATTAAAGCAAACGCGAAGTGGGGGAACCGGCGTTCGTTCGGCATATCCTTATCATCTTGAGGAATACCCATGGCGGATGGAATTTGGTACGCCAAACATGGTAGGCATTGCCGCCTTGTGGGCAGGGCAGGAATGGATTGAGCAACAGGGAGGAGAGCGGGAAATACATACGCGGGAAATGGAGCTTGCGGATAAATTCGTGTCGGCGTTGAAGGAAATCGATGAGATAAGTTTATACTGTTGCAACAGCCTTGATAATCACCTGTCCACGGTTACTTTGAACGTGGAAGGGTTGGAAGCCGGTGATGTGGGTATTATGTTAGACGTCGATCATAATATCGCCACCAGAACAGGCTTACACTGCGCCCCCCTGGTACATGAGCAGTTGGGAATCCTTGATATTCACGGAGGAGTCCGTTTCTCAATCGGCGCTTTTAATACTGAGGAGCATATTGACTCGGCTATAAACGCCTTACAGGAAATTTCGACGGGAAGTACCGTTAAAAAAAAGGTAATTAGCGGTTAAATCTTAGTTTTAATATAAACATTGCTCTTACAAAACTAATTTTCTTCTAACAATTCATAAATATATTTGATGTAAATTAAAATCGTTTTACGTCGGTTTATACTGAATGCCCATTTTTCTTGATATTGATGTAGCCATACGGCCGATTTACTACAGTTTTATACAAGGACTCCAAAGATGAAAAAATTATTCTGTTTCTTTTTGCTGATATTAAGTCTGCTTGGTTCCGCCGGCATTGCTATCGGACAGGAATTAGAGATTCATTTTATCGATGTTGGCTGGGGCGATTGCACGCTCATCATTTCGCCATCCGGACAAAAGCTATTAATGGACTCCGGCGCGCAGGAAGCCGGAACCGCGGTTCGGAGTTACCTTAATAACCTCAATATCGATTATATCGAACACTTCGTAAATTCGCATTACCATGCAGACCATCTTGGGGCCGTACCCTACCTGTTCAGTAGCGGCATCGAATTCGAGCAAGTATGGGACAGGGGATGGGAATATTGCACATCACCTTATAATCAGTATGAAGCGGCGGTTCAGGAATACCGGGAAATGATAAATGACGGCGAAGTTATTGACCTCGGAGGGGGAGTTACCGCTACCTGCCTGGCATTGAACGGCAACGGCCAGTTGGATGAGCCGTTTATTGATGCCTCCTGCGAGAATGGCGGTCAGAATAGTGAAAATGATTTCAGTGTTTGTTTGCGTATTGACTATAACAATTTCCAACTTTTCGTCGGCGGAGACCTGTCGGGTATTAACAGCGGCTACTATACCGATATCGAAACCTCGGTAGGTCCTGAATGCGGGCCGGTCGAGGTTTACCAGGTAAATCATCATGGACAGCCGACATCATCAAACCAAAATTTCCTCGACTGGTTATGCCCGTTTGTATCCGTTATCTCCCTGGAAGGTTCTCCCAATGAGCAGGTTGTCAGGCGCCTGCTGAACAACGGCTCCGATGTTTACTATACCTCTCTCCATGAGGATATCGTGGTCAACACTGATGGCGTTGATTCATTTTATGTTACCGCTACTGGTGTGAACGCGGCATACGGAATGAATCCGGGATGTAATGTTGTCGATACCATTACCTGCGCCCAGGCCCAGCATGACCCGGGGCAGTATGATACTGATATCGTCGTCGCCAATTGTATCGTTACCCTCGACCAGGGCGTTACTAATCCATACATCACAGACGCCTATATCGAAGATAGCTCCGGCTATGGCTTGAATGTTTTCAGTGTCAATGTCTGGGATGAATTACAATACGGCAACGTGGTCAACGTTTACGGAAAAATAGACCAGAACTGCGGAACAACCCAGATTGTTGATTTAGACAGTATCGTGGTGGTTGATTCCAACCAGTATGTTTGGGAGCGCGCGCTTAGTATTGCCGATGCCAGTACTATTAGATACGAAGGAAACAGGGCGGTAGTCAGCGGTGTTATTGATTCTATCATCACCGAATATGGATTTAAGTTGATGTATATCAACGACGGCACCGGTACCATACCGCTTTATATCAGCGATTTCTCAGGAATTGACGTATCCGGGTTCACCCCGGGTGATATGACTCACGCTTACGGTGTCTGCGACGTCTATACCTGCGGGGAGGATACAACCTATCAGATTAATATCGCCAGGCAGATAGATATTTCAAATTCCCCGGTGGCCATAAATATGATTCCATGGTACACTCCGCTGCTGGTTCCTAATTCCGGCGGACAATTCCGTTTTACCGGATTGCTGTTCAATAAAACCGATCAGCAGGTGATGGGCGATGTCTGGACAATGGTGGAATACGCGGGAGATATGTACGGGCCGCTTCAGTTATTTGAAAATGTACCGCTGACCCCTTACCAGTTGATCTCTATTCCCGGAATCTATCAGCAGGTGCCGCCGGGAGTTCCTCCCGGAGAATACAAGTACTGGGCGTTAGTAGGAGATTATCCTGCGCTTGCTCTCGATGTAAGGGAATTTCCTTTCCGGGCCGTTCCGGTACAGCAGTTGGGTACTCCCGAAGTTCCCCGCATTGATTTGTGGGCTTCATCGGGATGGAATTTCGATAGTTATGATATAGTTTACTCTGAAAGTTCGGGTGATGGGGAAAGCATTAACCGGGTGGTGGAAGTAAAAACCGAAAACTATCCAAATCCATTCAACCCGGCAACCTCGATAACCTATTTCCTGCCGGAACCCGACCGAGTGACTATTGATGTTTACAATATTTTCGGGCAGAAAGTTGAGGAACTCATTGATAATTACCATGGCGCGGGGGAACACAGTATAACCTGGGATGGTTCAGCTTATTCATCAGGAGTTTATTTCTATTCGCTGAAGTACAGGGATGATGTCAAGGTTCGAAAGATGATTTTGGTAAAATAGTCCGTTTTTTAATATCCTTAGATTATCACATGAAGTTTGGGAGATAATATGAAAAGAACGCTTACAGTTTCATTGTTGGTTGTTTTGATCCTCGGCGCATTATCAGCGGTTAACGCCCAGAATTTGAGAATATTCTGCATCGATGTCGGCCAGGGAGACGGCACTCTAATCGTTTCTCCAACCGGCGGTACCATGCTTGTCGACGCCGGCGAGTGGGGAGAAGGCGATGAGGTGGAAGGAATTCTTGACAGTTTGGGTATTAATTCCCTTGATTACACCGTAGCCACCCATTACCACGCTGACCATATCGGGGGATTAAGGTATCTCGATTCGCGCGGTTTTGACATCGGTGAACTCTGGGACCGCGGTTGGGAATACTGTACATATAACTACACCGATTATGCTTCGAGGTTTTACGGGGAGAGGAATACGATAACGGATGGCCATGTGTTTGACCTGGGCGGCGGGGTAACGGTAACATGCCTTGCGGTCAATGGCAATGGCCAACTCAACACTCCCTATATTTCGTCGAATTGCAGCGGAGGCGGTTCCAATGATGAGAATGATTTCTCCGTCTCGTTGAGGGTTGACTACGGCGGTTTTAATTTCTTTGTCGCCGGGGATCTATCCGGTTATAACTCCGGGGGATATACTGATATTGAAACCTCGGTCGGTCCCGAATGTGGTTATGTCGATGTTTACCGTGTTGATCACCAGGGAAGCTTCCGGTCGTCGAATCCATCGTTCCTCAACGACCTATTGCCCCCTGTTTCAATAATTTCTGTCGGATACAATACTTATGGTCATCCCCATGATGACGCCATAAACCGGATTTTGGGCGTAGGTTCGGTAATTTATCAAACCGGGGACACCGATGGTTCGGTTGTGCATGGCGATATTGCTATCACAACAGACGGAACCGATTATTTCTATATCAAGGCGATTGGGGTTAATACTTATTACGAGATTAACTCCGGACAGCCCGATGATACAGTCTCCATAGCCCAGATCCAGGATAATATCGGCTACTATGACGGACGTGTGGTAACGGTCAAGGATGCCGTGGTTACTCTCGGTTCAGGAGTAACCAATCCATATATATGCGATGCCTATATCGAGGATAACTCCGGCAAGGGTATCAACGTGTTCAGTATCAGCCTTATACCCGACCTCGTATTTGGGAACAAGGTTACTATTACGGCCGAAGTTGACCAGAGTTCGGGAACCACCCAGTTAGTCGATATACTCGACCTCGTGGTTGAAGACGAGAACCAGTATGTTTGGGATACCGAGTTTACCACCGGCGCCGCCAATGATATATCATGGGAAGGCACCCGGATGTGGGTCGGTGGGACACTCAATAATATAGACGACCAGTACGGTTTTACCAATCTAACCATAAACGACGGTTCGGGGAATCTTATCGTCAACGTAAGCGATTTCACGGGTATCGATATCTCTGATTACTCGATCGGTGATTTTGTGAACGCTTACGGAGTGCTCGATGTTTACGCAACCGGAGGCGATACGACATATCAAGTTCTCCCGGGATATGATTTTGACCTTTCCAATTCTGACGTAACGATAAAGATGATACCCAACAACCCCCCGGTGGTGGTAAATCGCTCGGGAGGGCAATTCCGTTTTACCGGAATCCTCAGGAACAACACCAGTTCACAGCGTACTGTCGATGTCTGGATTATGCTGGAATTACCGTGGGGACCATATTATGGACCGTTACAGCAGTTTAACAACATCCCCATTGCTCCATATAATACCATAACAATTAACAACGTAACCCAGGATGTTCCATCAGGGGCGCCCCTTGGTGATTACATGTACTGGTCCTACTGCGGCAACTATCCATCTGACAAGTGGGACACTAACGGGTTCCCGTTCAGGGTAGTTCCGGGAGTTGGGCCATCTGCTCAATTCGAGACTTTCCCGTCTGAATGGGTTTCTTCAGGCTGGGAGTTCGGTGATGGAGTAGTACTGGCTGATGTTGATATTTCTGAAAACCTTCCTTCTGAACAATTGCTGGTAGAGAATTATCCTAATCCGTTCAACCCGGTAACCAGCATAAATTACACATTGCCTTCAGAAGGCGATGTCAAGATAGCCGTATATAATATGCTTGGCCAGAAGGTTGGGACATTAGTAGATGGTTATCAGCGGAAAGGTTTCCACCAGGCGAGCTGGGATGGAAGTGAATACGCTTCCGGCGTATATTTCTATTCTATTACTGCCGGAAACCAGACTAAGGTTGAAAAGATGATGCTTGTCAAGTAGGGTTTACGCGAAAGATAATAAATTAAAAGGGCGTCCGTTTGGGGCGCCTTTTTTAATTATCGAAACCCGCTCCAAAGGTTTATCTCTTCCAGTAATTCGGCGCTTCTTTGGTGATGGTAATATTGTGGGGGTGGCTTTCGGCAAGCCCGGCGGTGGAGATTCGTACGAATTTAGTTTTTGTACGCAATTCTTGAATGTCCTTGCACCCGCTTAAACCCATACCGGCGCGTAAACCGCCGATAAGCTGGAATACCGTTTTGGAGAGAGGGCCTTTATAAGGCACCCGTCCCTCCACGCCTTCGGGGACGAATTTGGAAGCGTCTTTTTCGTGGTCCTGGAAATACCGGTCGCCGGAACCCTTTTTCATGGCATCAACAGACCCCATACCTCTATAGACTTTGAAACTTCTTCCCTCAAATATTTCGGTATCTCCAGGAGATTCCTCGGTGCCGGCAAACAGGCTTCCGATCATAACCGATTCCGCGCCCACCGCTAATGCTTTGACGATATCGCCGGAATAGCGTATGCCTCCATCCGCTATAATGGGAATGTCGGCTTCGCCGCATGTTTCCAGCGCGTACAGTATCGCGCTGACCTGGGGCATACCGCCTCCGGTTACGACCCTCGTTGTGCATATAGTACCGGGCCCTATGCCGACCTTTATTACATCAGCGCCGGCATCTATCAATGATTTAGCCCCTTCGCTGGTGGCGATGTTTCCGGCGATGACTTTTAAATCGGTATATGCGGATTTGAGTTTCTTGAGAGCATCGATCACACCTTTTGAGTGGCCATGCGATGAATCCAGGGCGATTATATCGCATCCATTGCGGATAAGTTCTCCTGCGCGTTCTATTATTGTATCGTCAATTCCCACGGCGGCGCCTACCCGCAAGCGTCCGCGCTCATCTTTGGTAGCGTAAGGGTGCTGGATTTTTTTCATTATATCCTTTACAGTGATCATACCCTTGAGATTGCCATCGCTATCAACGATAAGCAGTTTCTCGATGCGATGCTTGTGCAATAGTTTTCTGGCTTCCTCGAGGGAAACATCTTCGCCGGCGGTAATAAGGTTACCCCGGGTCATGACATCGGATATCTTACGGGTTATATCATCCTCGAACCGCAGGTCCCGGTTGGTCAATATTCCCACGAGTTTTTCATCTTCGGTGATAGGAATTCCGGAGATATGGTATCTTTTCATTAGCTGAAGAGCGTCGCCGACATTTGAGTCAGGGGGGAGGGTTATGGGATCAACAATCATTCCCGCCTCGGAGCGTTTAACCTTGTCCACTTCCGAAGCCTGTTTTTCTATAGACATGTTTTTATGGATTATACCCAATCCGCCTTCTCTTGCAAGCGATATCGCCAGGGAAGCCTCGGTAACGGTATCCATAGCCGCCGAAATCAAAGGGATGTTAAGGTTTATTTCGCGGGTTAAACGCGTGCTGATATCGGTGTCGCGTGGATGTATTTCTGAGTAAGCCGGGACCAGCAGTATATCATCGAATGTCAGTCCCTCGGCGGAGAATCTATCCCTACTGGCTTTCATCACCATCCCATAGTAGAATTCGTCCGCAGTTATCGCAGGTTAAAAGCCGGTCGCCTTTTTTTATTTCCTGCACCATCTGGGGAGGGAGCTGTTTGTAACAACCGCCGCAGGAGCGCTTGCGGACCATAACCACCGCCATTCCTCCCTTGCCCTTACGGATTCTCTCGTAGTGGGAAAGAGTTCTTCGGTTTAGGCGTGTGGTGATGTTTTTCCGCTGGTCTTCCTTCATGCGCATTTTATCTTCGATGGAATCAATCTCCCGGTTGAGGTTCTTTAAAACCTCGTCATTATTGTTTTCCATCTCCTGGTACTTCTTCTGAGCTTCCTCTTTTTCCTCCTTGATAGCATCGATTTCATCCATGGTTTCCAGAAGTTTTTCCTCCATGCCGGAGATTTTTTCCTTGAAGGAGGATATCTGGGCGGTAAGGGCGTCGTATTCCTTGTTGGTCTTGATGGCTTTCATCTGCTCCTGGGCTTTTTTCAACTCCGACTGGGCGACTTCCATCTCGAGTTCAAGAGCTTTTCTCTCCCTGTTGAGTTTATCAAGTTCCTCGGAAGCCTTTGCGTGTTTTTCCTTCCAACTCTGGATATCAGTTTCGATGTTCTTAATCATGTCTGGAAGGTATACCTTTGAACGTTCAAGTTCCCCAAGCTGGTCATCTATGTTCTGGAGCTCGAGCAGTTGCTCCAATTCTTCTTTCACTAACAGTTTACACCTCCCGTGTTGTGATTTTTTATCATCAAAAAATCCGCACCTTTTAAAAAGTGCGGATTTATATTCTCTATTTTCCGGAGATAATCGCAATCCGGTTCAATAAATGCTGGATGGTTAGATTTAATTGTTTTTATCCTACTCAATCCAGATTCCTCAAAGTTTTCTGTTATCAAATGGGCAATACTGGATTTGAACCAGTGACCTTTCGGATGTGAACCGAACGCTCTAACCAACTGAGCTAATCGCCCAAGTCCAGTTATATGGGCCCACCAGGACTCGAACCTGGGACCCACTGATTATGAGTCAGTTGCTCTAACCAACTGAGCTATGGGCCCAATTTATTATTAGGATACTCATGTCGGTCATCGCTTGTTCCCGTACATATATACTATATCGACCAGCATGAATTAATTCCTAACATAGACTTTTATTATAAAAGCATCTCCTGGAGAACGCAAGTAGAAAATTATACTAAAATTTATTATTACTTGAATTTTTCAGCTCATATATTAGCGGAGTCATCCCGGGCAGACCCAAGATACAATTGTCACTTGTTGGCGATGTAACCTAATCGTTTTAATCTATTTTGTGCTTCGCTTTTAACCTGGCGTAAACGCGCTCCCGGGGGAGCCTCGCCCACGCCTTTTACATCCGCGTATTTAATCATCAGTTCATCTCTGGCAGATAATATCTGCCGGTATTGTTCGACCGCCCGTGTTGTGTCTCCATCCTCGAGGTAATAATCGCCCGAAATTAATTTTAAGTTATAAAAGTAAGGATATTTATTGAGGGTTTCATTGATGATCTCCCGGGATTTAGCGCTTTCTCCCCGGGCGCGAAGTGATACAACTAAATTGATATATGGTTCCTCATGAGCAGGTTGAGCCTCCACAGCGCGGCGGGCATACTCGATCGCCGCTTGAAGATTCCCCTGCATCCGTTTTAACATAGATAAATTATTCAACGCCCTTATCTCGTATGGGTTAAGACGAAGTTCGGCAAGAAGGTACTTTTCCGCCATTTCCATGTCATTTTTATAGAAAGCGATACTGGCCAGGTTAAGGTTTATCATCAAGGCTCCCGGATCCCTCTCTATCGCCTTCAGGAAAGCATCTTCGGCTTTTACAAGATTTCCCTGGTCAAGATAATTCAACCCCAGTATATTCCAGCCTTCAGCTATCTCGTCATTTATCTGGCCCTTAATATCAATAAAAACTATAACGCAAGATACCGCCAGTATAACAGCTGTCCATCCTATCCTCTTCAACTCTTTCTTCCTTAGCCACTTATAAACATAATAAACTGCCGCGCCGGCAAATACCGCCAGCAAGGGAATTATGGGCAGTCGAAATCTACCATTGACGAAAAAGGGTATGTGGCTCCCCCAGTGAGCAACGATTAATCCTATTAAGATGTACACATCGAATCTGCGCCAGGCGGGAATTAATGTTATTAACCCGATTCCCAAAAGCGATAGCGGCCCGATTAAGGCGAATGTTACGGGAATGTACTTCAATACAGGGGAAAACATTTGCGCGAAATAAAAGCCCCGGTTGTTGGCTATCTCCTCATCACTAAAAAAGACCACGGCTTTCTTTATGGTTATTTTCAATGCCTCAAACGGCGCCTCGCCCCAGAATTCAAGACCCCTTCCAAAATAGTATGATGATATCCCGGATGGTTTTAAATCCCGGCCGACATCGTTTTCGGCGAGCGCTACGGCGTCCCGGTAAGCCCAGCTTGGAAGCTCGGGGATGGTGGCGGTAACCCCGTCGGCGTACATATTATTGCCGATGTAGAAATTCACCCCGCCCTGAGAAGCGATCAAGATAAAATCATCCTCGAGAATATAATTCCAGACCGTAATCGGTAATATCATTATCAGCGAGCCAGCTATTATCATCGCGGTTCTCGCTATCCGCCCTTTTTTATCAACCGCTTTGTGGAAGATAATTATGATTATGACAACTACCGCTATCATTGAAAGCACCGTGGGACGGCAAATCGCTCCTAACCCCCAAAGCATACCAACCGGTAGGAATAAATATTTCTTCCCGCTTCCGGCCGCTGACAGGGTCGCCAGAGTCGAGACCATTACTAAAAACGTCGCCAGCGGATCCAGCAGAAACTCGCCTTCATAAAAAATCGAGGGAGCGAAAAGCGCGAACAACAATCCGCCTATTAATCCGGGTATTTTTCCGAACACGCGTTTCCCTGCTAAATATGTTAAGGCGGCGGTGAATGAACCCAATATCATCTGTATCAGTTTCGCCGCGAAAATATCAACTCCGAAAATCTTATAGATTAGGGCCAGGAAGTAGGGGTATAAGGGCGCCCGGAAGAATGCTCCGTCGCCCCAGACATCTCCTCCGGCGATCCTCTGGGCCCATTGGTGATGAAAAAGGGGATCCATTACCGGTATATAGAACTGGGGATCATTTGCCCGGGATTGGAACAGATAGATCAATCTTAGAATCAGGGCAATACCGAAAATTATGAATGGTATGTAATCGGTTTTTGCTTTATCCCGTCCGGCTGTTTTTTTCGTCTTTTTCCGTGCCATTAATTCTTATATCGGTTATTAGATAATTTTTTTGCATATCATAGACCCCTTTAAATGCCCTGTCAATGAATTTCCAACCGCAATAGCAGGAACTTCGGTGAATAATTCAGGTTTTTCAGGTAGTCTGTAGAAGCGAAAACCACATCCCGGGATTCCGGCGATTTTCAACATTTGAATGAAAGGTATAACCTCAACCCCGGAGAATGTTCATGACGAAAAGGAGTTTGTTTGTATTCGCAATTTTATTCGCGTTGTCGATGCCGCGGGCAAGTTTCCCCGCGGAATTAAACCAGCACCAGATAAAATTCTGCAAAACCTGGGAAGATTATGTACAAAACCAGCTCGAAAAACATGGGACCCTCTTCCACAACTGCTACAATGGAACCTGCGACGAACCCGATGTCCGGGATTCGTGGATTCCATCGCCGGATGATGCAATAAAGATATTCCGGCTTTATTTCAATATTCTCTGTGATGATGACGGGAACAATTGCTCCACCACCGCCGAGATTCTTGAAGAGCAGATGGCTTTGATCAGCGAGGTGTTCCTGCCTGTAAGGATCCAGTTCGTTTATGATTACCGGTTTATCAATTCGACCGAGTATCATTACAACCAGGAGTTCGAGCAGATGAAGGAGCTTTACGCTGTGGAGCCCGAAATCCAGCTAAACATATTTATCACCGATGCCGGGGTAGGTTCTTTCGCCACTTTTCCATGGGATGATGTGAGATTGCCCTTATCGGTGCAGGGCGGGATTGTTCTTGATGACGGTCATGTCCATCCATATCCATATCATGATAATGTGCTCGCGCATGAAATCGGTCATTGCCTCGGGTTGTGGCACACTCATCACGGGGTAACCGAAGTGCCTTTCTGCGGGGAATGCTACGAGCGCGCCGACGGCCAGGATGCGGATATTACCGGCGACCTTTGTTCGGATACGCCTCCCACACCGTTGAACTATCATTGTTATGAAATCGGCGGGCTCGATAATTGCTCCGGCGCACCCTGGGGGGAGACCGCGCTTCATAATTACATGGGATACAGCTCAATAGCCGGTGAGGACTGCTGGTCGGAATTTTCTCCACAACAATGGGGGAGGATGCATTGCTGGGCAAATGAAGTATTAACCAGCTGGATTGCCGAAGAGGGAAGCCTGGAATGTTCTATCGCCTTACACACGCCGAATGTTCCCAATGTAGGCGGCAGTATAATGTGGAATCTGCAGATTACCAATACCGGCAGTTTCGCTATGCCTGTTTATGGAGAGTTGTATCCGACAATGGGTGATTGCAGTGGTACATTACTGGATTTCAACATCAATCGTATTTTAACTGACAATCTTCTGCCGGGGGAAATGTTTTCCGGCAATTACCTTTATGAAGTTCCTCCTGCGCCGGATATCACCGGAACCAACGCTATTACTATAGATGCAGGCCCCGCGATCAATACATGGATAACTCAATGCTGCGAGGAGTTTATTTTTTACAGCCAGTGGAACCGCGCGTACGAAAATGGCGGTATCGACTGGGGCGGGGGTGAGTGGACGGAATTGGATAGACAAGTGAATTTGGATTTACCTGTATTTACGGGATTACTCGAGGGCTATCCAAATCCATTTAACGCTACAGCCTCTATCGGATTCGGTTTAGCGGAATCCGGGAATGTCAGACTGGAGGTGTATAATGTTACCGGACAATTGGTTGAGAGCATAGTCAATGATTTCATGCAAGCAGGGACACACAATATGGTTTGGGACGCGCATAATGTTTCGTCGGGTATCTATTTCTTTAAATTAACTGCCGGGAATAAAATATCGACCAGCAAGATGACCTTGCTGAGGTAAAAGCTGAAAGTAGGGTTAAGCGGGGAGTTCTTTCCCCCGCTTAAATCTGCTTTTACCTGTCAAAAAACACCGATTTGCCCGTTGCCGAGATAGGAATACCAATGACACAATCCCAGTCCACCCAACCCAGATTAAGGGCGGCATGGGCTACACGGAACATGACTCGATTGTCGAAATTCATAATCGACGCGGTTTTGACAGCGGAACCGAGGGCGATGCCCATGTCCAGCAAGCGGAACGCGCAAATCGGCCCGGCGAATTCATTTCCCTTGCGGCGGTTCTCACGGGTTTCGGCGCAGGTATCAAACCCGCATGCCCCGCAGTTCAAGCCAATTTCCTTTGCATCTTTAACACCGATAAAAAGGACCGCGCCGGAGTTGCGGATTGAATTGGCGTCGCGGTCATAATTCTCCCGGCCGGAGCTTTTGCCGATACGGTCCATCTCGGCGGCCAGTTCTTCGAGTTTTTCTTTTTCTATTATTTTAGTGAGTACATAATCCTGCCCGAGGCTCTTTGGAGCTGTGCGGGCGGAGATTTCCATGAATTGGGCGGCGGTGTTGAATATGTCCATAATTGACCTCGATTATAATACCGAACGGAAAATATCAATGATGTCCTTTTTGGTTATGGGACGCGGATTTTTTATTTCCTGCTCTTTACCGCCATAGTTGCGGATAACATCCTCCGCCATCGTTTCGAATTTACTGTCGTCGATTTCAAGTTTGGTGAAGGTAAGTTTCCTGCCGATTGAATCTAACCAGTTTTCAAAGAGTTTTACCGAATCTTCCGCTGAGAGATTCTCTTTGAAAAAGAGGTTCTTGCCAAGCGTTTCCAGGCGTTCGGGTACTACTTTTCCGGTGTAGCGCATTACTGGAGGGATTAGCAGGGCCAGCCCGCGGCCGTGGGGGATATCATAATGACCGGAAACGGCATGTTCCAGCAGGTGTATAGGCATACTGCCTCCCCGCCCGGAATTCATGAATCCGGAAAGGGCAAGAGATGAACACCAGGAGATATTCTTGCGGGCGGTTATATCATCGGGCTTTTCCATCGCTTTCGGTACATACTCCATTACAGTCCGTATTATTCCTTCGCTCATCCGGTCCTGTATAGTGGCATGGTGGTCGCCGGAAATGTAGGATTCCAATACATGGGAAATTATATCAACACCACCGTCGGCTGTGGTTTCGGGGTCAACGGTAACAGTGAGTTCAGGATCGATTATTGAGTATTTTGGAAACAGGAGCATGTTAATCAATGGGCATTTCTCATGGGTTTCCCAGTTGGTAATGACTCCGCCGGCATCGGTTTCTGACGATGTCGCCGCAACCGTGGGAATCATCATAGTCGGCAGAGCATCCTTGACCGGAAGTGGGCGTCCGCCGTCCTTGCCCAGGATGTGGTCCCAGATGGGGTGTTCCGATTTGGCTTTAGCGGCGATTGCCTTGGTAGCATCCATTACCGAACCCCCGCCGAGTCCGATAAGGAAATCCACGTTTTCGGCTTTAGCCATCTCGCCGGCTTTATCAACAGTTGTAGAGCGCGGATTCGGTTCAATTCCTTCAAAAGTTACATATTCAAGACCATTCTCTTTAAGGGATTGGCATACTTTATCGTAGTAGCCGTACTTTTTCACGGAGCCCTGGCCGATGACAATCAATGCTTTTTTGCCAAGGCGCGACGCGAACCCTCCGGCCCGCTGGATTTCCCCGGCCCCGAAGATGATATATGTAGGAATGTGCAGTTCGAAATTTAACATTAACTACCTCAAATTGTTTTAAAATGGTTATAAAATTCCGATTTCAGAAGCTATGTAATACTAATCATTCGTTCGATCGATTTCAGCGCTTTTCGCCGGATATCCTCCGGTACGGTAATTTCCGGCTGAAGGTCCTCGAGTGCCCACAAAATTTTTTCCAGGGTCCCGAGTTTCATATTGGGACAATCGGCGATTTCGCTTGCAGGATAAAATGTCTTATCAGGATGCTTTCTACGCAATGGATGAAGCATACCTAATTCGGTAGCGATGATGAATTCCTTGTTATCTATATTGCCGGTTATCTCCAACATTCCCGAGGTTGATTTGACATAATCAGCGAGGTAGGTTACTTCCGGTACGCATTCCGGGTGGGCGACTACCAGCGCTTCGGGATATTCTTTCTTCCGGCGCATGATATCTTCAGGAAGGATTCGCCTGTGCGTGGGGCAGTAACCGTCCCAGAGGATCATTTCCCTGCCTGTCTGTTTCATAGTCCAGGTACCCAGGTATTTATCCGGTACGAATATAATTTTGGATTCTTCAGGAATTGCCTTCACCACCTGGGGCGCATTTGCAGAAGTACAGCAGTAATCCACAAGAGCCTTGGTTTCCGCCGTTGAATTCACATAACACACCACAAGCGCGGAGGGATGCTGTTTTTTAAGATTTTGAAGTTGCCGCGCGGTAATCATGTTCGCCATGGGGCAACCCGCGTTAACATCGGGCATTATCACTTTTTTATCCGGGCACAGGACCTTGGCTGTTTCGGCCATAAAATGAACGCCGCAGAAAATAATGACATCCGCGTCGGTTGCCGCCGCTTGTTGGGATAAACCCAGGGAATCACCGGTGAAATCAGCGATATCCTGGACTTCCGGCCTCTGATAATTATGGGCTAAAATTACCGCGTTATGCTTTTTCCTGAGAATATTAATTTTTTTGATCAGTTCATTTTGCATAAACTATAATTATAAAAAATGATTACTCGTTCTGCAATCATTTTTTCAATCCCCCTGCTAAAGCTTTATTTTTCTATCGTGCCTTGGAAATTACGTCGTCGAAAATCTTTTGCGCGGCCTGTTCCGCGCTGAGTTCGCTGGAGGATACCTTTAATATCGGATTATCCTCTTCGGCGTAAGGGTAACCAACGCCTGCGATTCTAATCTGCCCCATTAGAGCGCGTTCATAAAGGTTTTCAATAGCGGCTTTGTCTACCCGTTCTTTTTCCCTCTGGATACAAACTTCCAACGGGCAGTCGATCGAGATTACATAAAAATTATGTATAATTTTTCTTGCTACATCGCGCCCCTCGCCTTTGCCGTCCACGGAATCAAGGATGACATTTATGCCGTGTTCATTTAATTTATTGGCGATAAAACCACAACTGAAATAAACCATGTTCTTTTCGCTGTCGGTGAACTGGGGATTTGGGGTGATAACCTGACGTACTTCATCGAGGCGCAGAATGTCGAATTTTATACCATGATTTTCCATAATCTTTCTAAGTTCTTTGCATATAGTGGTTTTCCCGGACCCTGAGAGTCCGGTAATCCAGATTGTCCATGGCGATTTAATCATCATGCTTTCTCCGTTCTCTTTTAGAAGTAAACAAAAATTATAAAGTATACTTAAAAGCATGTCAATATTTTTAAGCCAGATGGATGTAGGCCGATAACTGCTAATAATACAAAGGTTTATTTTAAGTTTAATTCGGCGATTGCGGGATTAACAGAAAATCTTTCGAATATGTTGATTATCGTGGGATAACTGCCCGAACGAGTAAGGTTGGCTATTTACCAGTCGATAATGATTAAAGATGAATACTGATGATTGCAACCAAAGATCCAGGTAATATTCATGGAGCGACCGACTAAAGAAATACTGAAACTGGTACCGTTGTTCTCCAAGTTTGATGATGAGAGTCTTACCAAGCTGGAAAGCTTCATTGAAGAGAAGCATTATAAATCCGGAGAGATTCTATTCCATGAGAACAGTTACGGCGATACTTTCTATATTATTAAAAAGGGCGCCGTCGAAATTTATAAAGAGGGTGAGAATGGTGAGGAAAAAGTTATCCTGGCAATGCGTCGTTCCGGGGACTTTTTCGGTGAGATGGCTTTGATCCAGAACGACCCCCGCTTCGCCACCGCCCGTATTGCCACTGATACCCAGATGCTCGAGCTTTCCAAGCCGGCTTTCATCTCGCTCCTTTACGAATTGCCCATTGTCGCCTTTGAGATAATGGGTGTTTTGGCTTCCCGGCTCCGCGAAGCCGATACTCAGATGATTAAAGATTTAAAAGAAAAGAATGAATCGCTGGAAAAATTGAGCGCCGATCTCGAAGAGTCAAACCGGAGATTGAACCGGACTAAAAAATTCCTGGAGAGGATTATATCTGTTTCTCCCTACACGGTTGTGGTTACCGATAAAAAAGGGAAGGTTTTCATCTTCAACCAGGCGGCCCGCGAAGTATACGGTTACCATATCGACGAGGTTATGGAGAAAAATCTTTCTGTACTCCGCTCTCCGAATTGCCCAATGGAAACAATCCAGGAAATGAAGGAAAAACTGGAGAACAATGATACTTTCTCCGGTGAACTTATCGATATGCGCAAGAACGGGGATGAGTTTATACACTATGTAACCGCATGCAACATAGACGGCCCCGGGGGTAAAGTACTGGGGATTTTGTTTTTAGGTACAGATATTACTGAATCTAAAGAGCTTGAAAGACAGGCGCAGTCGCTGGACAGAATGGCCGCGCGGGGACAGATGGCCGCGGAGGTGGCTCATGAACTCAATAACTATATCTCGGTTCTCAGCGGCAATCTCGAACTGCTGCCGATTATTATGGGAGATTCCTTTAAGGGGGATGTTGAAGCTAAAGTGGAAGTGATGCGTAAATCGGTGGAACGGATGACTATGTTCACCAGCGGTTTGATGAGTTTCAACAAGCCCCGGTATGACTTTACCCAGCTTGAGATTAACAAATTCCTCGAGGGTGAACTCGCGTTTTTAAGACCGCAGAAGAGATTCCGCAAGATCCAGATAAATTCCAGTTTCGATGAACGAGTCGGTTCAATAGAAGCCGATCCCGGCGGATTACAACAGATATTGTTCAACCTTATTAACAATGCCGCGGATGCCCTGAATAACGAGGGCAGAAGTGATGGTGTTATTACTATCAAGACCGAACCGGCGGAGGATGAAGAGTTTATAATAATGAGTGTCGCTGATAATGGTCCGGGAATGTCCGAAGATGACGTAGCCAAGGCATTTAGACAGAGCTTTACCACTAAAAGCAGCGGGCATGGTTTCGGGTTAACTACCATAAAGAGCATTGCCAAAGCGCATGGAGGAAATGCAAAGGTAGAGAGCGAATCAGGCAAGGGGACTACATTTTATATTAAACTTCCCTTCAAACAGCAACGCCCGCATGTTCCGGCGGAAGCGAGTTCTCCACCCGGGAAACAAACTGTTAATACGAGTGGATAGCCGATATGGACCTGATTATCTTCTTATTACTTGGACATTATGTAGGAGATTATGGACTTCAGACCGATACAATGGCTACCAGGAAAAAGGAGTCCATTTACTATCTGACTCTCCATGTTTTAACATATACATTGACTATCGCGGGAACAGTAGTCCTTTACGGCCTCATAGAGGGTTTTACAAAGTTGCCGTCTATTCCGCTTATGGGGATTCTGGCGGCAATATTATTCATCACCCATTGGGCACAGGACTATGTTAAAAGCAGGTTGAGTCCTTCGCGGCAGTTATATTATATAGACCAATCTTTGCACATGTTACTTCTTGTAATTTTTAGATACATTATCTTGGGATCTTAAGTGGGTTTGCATCAGGGTAACAGCCGGAATCTAAAGCCATATTTGCCGAGTATTATCCTCGAGCAAAAAAGGGATGGCTTTTCTTCGTCAATTGAGGTACTTGAAGGCTCCCTGATGTTTGCCGACATCTCCGGTTTTACAGCTATTTCCGAAAAGCTGTCCAGGGTGGGCAAAAGCGGTTCCGAGGAACTTACCACCATAATTAATCGCCATCTATCGGGAATGGTCTCAATTATAACTGCGCACGGCGGGGATATACTTAAATTTGGCGGCGATGCCACCCTGGTATATTTTGACGATATCAAACTGGCCGCGAAGGCGGCTTTCGCTGTCAACAACTGGGCGACTGAAAACAGTTTCGTGAAAACATCCGCGGGTAAGTTTGAGTTAAGCCTGCATACAGGATTGCATTACGGAAAGTTCTTTTCAGCGGAAGTAGGGGATCCGGAGGTGAAGCTTGAACATATTGTTACCGGGCACGCATTGAACGAGGTTTTTAACGCCGCCGACTACGCTGAAGGGGGCGAAGTGGGGGCTACCGCTGAATTCATAACCGCCGCCGATGGGTTAGTTGAACAATACGATTCAAAAGGCGGCTATTTTCTTATAAATCCAACCATTGATATTGACCTGAGGGCTATAACTGAACATGATATCGATTGGGATAATCTCGATGTCGAACTGCTCAGCAAATTCCTTCCCCACGGGCTTTACGATAAGATTTCCACCGGCCGGGGCGCAATGGTTTCCGGCGAGCACCGCAATGTAACCGTGA
>WJIJ01000155.1 GCA_014730345.1 Candidatus Zixiibacteriota bacterium
CAAGCCTCATTTATGGAAAGAGATTTCCATCCGCAACATCCTCTTAAATCCCGCCTGCGATGAAATAATCCGCTTCCTCTCAATGCCCCGGTAACACCCGGCGTATTAACCTTAAATACCAATTATATACTCAGCTCTTCGCTGTACACATTACCCCATGGATCGGCGGCTTCCACCATCGCTTTCTTAGTTCCCGGGGACAGTTTTGCGTAAAAGAGATGGTCAGTGTTCACCGGGTCCACCCATTTTCGTCGTTCGGGCAGTTCCGGCCCGTAATGCAGTTTCACCGACAGCGGATCGGTACCCAATGCGCGCCTCATCTCCCCTTTCCGCTGACCGTCCTCGTAGAGCAGGATTTTCCAGCGCGGGTCTGCGCTCCACACATTGGCGATAAGCTCATCGGGATGTTCAGGGTCACTTCCCGGCGGATAGACGCGCATCTGGTGGCTGATATCCTTTCCGGTGGATTTGTACTGCCAGCTCAGGTCGCTTCCGGATGCTTTGTAAATGGAATAACCCTTGGGGGTGCCATCGTAGCAAATCTCGCCGGACCACCACGCTCCGCATACCGCGCCGCATACGTGGATATCCGAACCGCCGTCGCGGAGGTATTCGCTTTCGTGCATGTGGCCGCAGATGATGGTTGATTTGTACGGTTCCAGAAGTTTATAGAGCAGTTCCCGGTTGACGATTACCACGCCCCGGCTGGGATTTTTCTGGTCGTAGCGTACATGGCGTTCGCAGTAGACCGGTATGTGAATGAATACGACCACGGTTTTGCCTTTTTCCACGGCTGATAAATCGCTTTTTAGCCACTCGAGCTGTTCCTGATCGACATAGCCGATGTAACCACCGAACCAGAAGATATCGTCGAGAACCACATAATGAATCTCACCGCGGTTGAAGGAGTAGTAATTGGGCCCGAAGTGGTTCATGAAGGTTCGCGATGCCATCTCATCGGTGCGCGCTTCGACTTCGCAGTCATGGTTGCCCAAAACCTGGTAACAGGGAATGCCCATCAGCTTGACGGCCTGTTCGTAGCGGGGAAAATATTGGAGGTTGTCGAACATGATATCGCCGAGGCTGACCCCGAAGATAGATGCCGGGCTTAAACCGGCTGCGGTCTTCTGGACATCGGGGACGGTTTGTTCATGGAGCTTGCGCATCTCTTCATCATTCTGGGTCTGGGGGTCGGCCATGGCCAGGAAATAATGCTCCTGGTCGGAATCCGGCATGCGTTTCAAGCTGAACTCGGTTTGCATCTCTCCCCTTCTTCCTGCCTGGATCGGTTTGTAAAAAGAAGCGGTGCCGGTGGGATTGGCGGGGATTTCATAACCGGACGGAAGCGAGAATTGAACAAACTGCTGGCGATTGTTGGAAATAAGTTCGAATTTGCCGTTGGGTTCGGTTTGAACCACGGAGAGGCCATCGGAGACGGTTACGCGCCCGATACCTTTGCCGTTTTCATGGACGCGCCCGCGGATACGGATTGCCCGCGCGGGTTCGAGAACCGGTTTGAAGATGCGGTAGGGATCGGCGAAAATTTCCTCGGCGAAGAGCAACATGGCTGTTGAAGCTCCCGCCTGACGTATAAATTTCCTTCTGGATATCATAAACAACCTCGTTTTGATGGCGATTATAATTCTTTTACTATAAAACAGATAAACTTCGCTGACAATAAAAAGTGCGGGGGGTGTGAAGATTTAACAATTTCCTAATGTTACTGCATTTTTGTTGTATTAATGTTTGGGATACTCATGAAAATTTTATTAACAGATGTATTTAATTTCGGAATACACTGCAATAAAATATTACATAGTTACATTTTGTGTTACATTAATACTTCAAGCGCTACATTGCATCTTATGCCGTTCAACGACTTACAATAAATGGCGATAATCAAAAATCTGGAATAAGAATTGCTTTGGTTTTAGTACAGGTAGAATTAAAAATTATTGAAAACGAATAATGTTGCTTTTATGAATGATGGAAATTATCCTGAGATTTCATCCACTTATCAATAAATGCAGGAGTTGTTTAATGCAAAACAGAGGTTTATTTGTTGTAGTTGCCCTGAGTCTGCTTTTTGTAATCTCATCGGCGAGTAATTCTCATGCTCAAATTTACGAGATAACTTTTTCGCAGAGCGATATCGCTCTGAGTAGCGACGATTACGGGGATATCGTCAACATCCCGGGTTGTCACCTCAAAGGTGAACCCGGCAATCCATTCCTCCCGGTAAGAACCGGACATATTGCCGCCCCGGCCGGTTATGAGATAACTGGTATCAGCGCGGTGAATGAAGTTTGGATGGAAATCGATGGCAAATTCGATATCCGTCCGGCCCCGACCCCGGTACCGCTTTCGTACGAAGGCCCGTTACCGGATGTAATCCGCAACCAGGCGGTTTATGGATCAAGCAACGCCTATCCCGAACAGACCATGGAGTTCACTGGCGCGGGTTCTATGAGAGGTTTTTCCATCGGGGGATTCAAAATTAATCCGTTGAGGTATCATCCTGAAAGCGGCAGAGTTGAAATGCTGGAGAGGGTGTCATTGCAGGTTGATTACGCCCCCGGTCAATCCCGCTTTGAGC
>WJIJ01000156.1 GCA_014730345.1 Candidatus Zixiibacteriota bacterium
ATACTGGGCATATCATCATGGCGGGTATTTTTATATAGTAACCAACGAAAACGCGCTGAACTACAAGCTGATGCGCACCAGCATATTCCGCCCCCAGATTAGCAACTGGCAGGAAGTTATCGCCCACCGCGATTCGGTTAAGCTCGACAATGTAGAAATTTTTAAGGATTACATGGCGATTTATGAACGCGCAGACGGCTTTAAGCGTATGCGCATCAAAAATATGTCCAACGGTAAAGTTTATGATGTGCAGTTCCCGGAACCGGTTTACAATTTCTGGTCCGATCGAAATCCCGAGTTCGATAGCAATGTTTTAAGGTTCACATATACATCATTTATAACCCCGGAATCTGTTTACGATTTCGATTTAAAAACCAGGGAAAAAGTTCTCAGAAAGCAGGAAGAAGTTTTAGGGGACTATCAACCGGAGGAGTATGAATCAAAAAGGACTTTCGCTGTTGGAAAAGACGGCACCAGGATACCGGTTTCCATGGTATATAAAAAGGGGATGACACTTGACGGCGCCAATCCGCTTTATCTGAACGCCTATGGCGCTTATGGAATCAGTTCTGATCCATACTTCTCGTCCAACCGGCTCAGCCTGCTTGACCGCGGATTTATTTACGCGGTGGGGCATATCCGCGGAGGAGGCGAAATGGGTCGGAAATGGTATGATGACGGCAAGCTTCTCAACAAGAAAAATTCATTCAACGATTTAATCGCGGTAGCGGAGCATCTTATCGCGGAGGGATATACATCGCCGGAGAAAATGGTACTTTCCGGCGGTAGCGCCGGCGGATTGCTGGTGGGAGCGGCGGCCAATATGCGCCCGGACCTGTTCAAAGTTATCACCGCCGGGGTACCTTTTGTGGACATTATCAATACCATGATGGATCCGTCCATACCGCTTACCGTGAAGGAATACGATGAATGGGGCAATCCCAACGAGAAAGAATATTTCGAATATATGCTCAGTTATTCGCCTTACGATAATGTTGCCGCGCAGGACTACCCCAATATATTGATAACCGCCAGCTTAAACGATACCCGGGTACAGTACTGGGAGCCTGCGAAGTGGACCGCGAAACTACGGGCGAATAAAACCGACGATAACCTTCTATTGCTCAAGATGAACATGGGCGCCGGCCACGGCGGAGCGTCCGGAAGGTACGACTGGTTGGAGGAAATCGCTTTCAAGTACGCTTTTATACTGGACAGGCTGGGAATCGAAAGTTAAGAACGCGATATGCTATCCGATGAAGAATTCGAATCATTGAGGAATCGACTCGAAGAATCCCTCGAGGTGCGAATACGCCCCAAGAAGATAAAAGCTATCTATGTCAATTCGATGCATCATTGGCAGCCGCCGATGACCATCGAGGTGGGCAAATACGCCCGCGGCCTCGAGAAGGACAGCCCCAGCGAGTTGGTCCTGGCGATATTCGAAGCAACTACATTTTTGGTTTGTACCCAAGCGAGGGGAATCGATAAACCGCTTCCCTATTTTTTCACCCGCGAAGATGTAAGGCGGGTGTATGAGTTTGAGGAATAATATACATTACTTAAACCGGGGATTTCCCCCATGTACGCGTTCTGTCCAATTCCTTTTCGAGTTGCTTTGTTGCGAAGCAGGCAAAGGCTAAACGTAACTACTGTCGATTTAATCATTCTCTTTTTTAAATCTATATAAATACTAATCAGTCTTGAATGCTGTTGAATTAAGGAAATATCCCGGCAGGTCGGGAGACCTTCCGTACACGAAAGTTGAAATTCCGGCAGGTGAGGACACCTGCCGTGTAATAATTCTTGCGGCTTGTTTTAGTCCTTTAAGTACTTAGCCAGCCAATCGAATTGGACTTCGTAGAAATACTCGAGGTTTTTCATACCATGAATGCTGTGTCCCTCATCCGGGAAATAAAGCAACCGCGATTCTACCCCCTTTCGTTGCAGTACAGTAAACATCCCCAGTGCCTGCGACAGGTCGACACGGTAATCTTTCTGCCCATGAACAATCAGCATCGGAGTTTTGAAATTCTCGAGATACGCAATCGGTGAACGTTCTCCGTAAAGACGCGGATCCTCCCAAGGGGGACCGCCCATTTCCCATTCGGGAAACCATAGTTCCTCGGTGGTATAGTATGCCGATATCAGATCGAAAAGCCCATCCACGGTTACCAGGCATTTAAACCTGCCGGTCTGCCCCTCAATCCAGTTGGTCATATAACCGCCGTAGGAACGGCCCATAGCCGCGAGTTTATTTTCATCGATGAAATCATGTTCGGCGATTAGATAATCCAATCCCATCATCAGGTCGCGGTAATCCTTACCGCCCCAGTCTTTTGATACCGCGTCGGTGAAGTCTTGACCATACCCCCGGCTTCCATGGGGGTCAATCTGGACAACTATGTAGTCCTGCGCGGCCACCAGATATTTATTCCATCCGTAGTAATTGAATTCATCGAGCCACGTCCACTGGGGCCCGCCATGTATGAGCAACACCAAAGGATACTTCCGCGACTCATCGAAACCGGGCGGATAGGTCAACATCCCATGAATACTATCTCCGTCAGCTCCTTCAAAGCAAAAATGTTCGGGCGGTTGTACATCCAGCTTGCTAAACAGGTTTTCCGTATAATACGTCAACCTTACCTCGGTCCCATTCTTGATATCAAAGGTATAAATCTCTCCCGGACGGTCGGCGGCGATTTTGATATAACAAAGCCCGCGGTTATCGGGAAACAACTGGAATTTCCAATGGACGGCTCCCGAAAGTACTTTTTCAATATTGCGCTTCTTGAGGGGCAATTTATAGAGGGAAACATGCCCGCTTTCAATTGCCGTAAAGTAAATTTCCTTTGAGTTCGAAGCCCAAATAATATCTCCCACTGAAAGCGGAAAATCTTCGGTTAATTTTACGGTCCCGCCGTTTTTCCGGTTATACAGCGTAAGCACATTTTTATCCGATTCGAATCCGGGGCGGGACATTGCTTTGTACGCGATGTATTTCCCATCCGGTGAATAATGTGGCGCGGCATCATTGGCCGGATTACCGGTGATTCGCGTGTATGTACCGCCCTCAGCGGAGACTATGAACAAATCGTTGTTAGTTGAAAGTTCCAGAGATGAGTCAGTGTTCATAACAAAACATATCTCATCACCATCAGGG
>WJIJ01000157.1 GCA_014730345.1 Candidatus Zixiibacteriota bacterium
CGGGTATCCGGCCCTTTCGAGTTCCCTCTCCGAGCGTTCCCATACGACTATGTTATCTTTTTCTATGTTGTTTTCCGCAAGTATGTTAATAAGGGCTCCGCACAATACCGGCGAGGATGACATCGACCGTCCGGCAACGCAATTCGGTTTTATGCCGATACGTTTTCCATCGGGAAACAATGAGCGGATAACAGCTTCGCAGTCGGTGCCGTTTCTCAGCTTATCAAAACCGGCGCGGAGCAATTCCATAAGGTGTCCGGCGCCGCTTTCCGGCGGAGTACCTTCAATTTTGGTGGATTTTAGTATTATAACCCGAGACTTATCCATAAATCCTCAATGTTAATTTAGCCCAAAATATATATGTGTCAAGCGGTAATACTGTTCCTAAAGAAGTATTCCCGCTACGCAGGCGGTGGTAAACGACGCGAATGCTCCGCCGAACATGGCTCTCACCGCAATTTTAGCCAGGTCTCCCCTTCTTGAGGGGGCGATACTGCCGATACCGCCGAGTTGGATACCAATTGAACCCAGGTTGGCAAATCCGCAGAGAGCGTAAGCGCCGATTATCTCGGTGCGAGGTTCGATACTTGAGGCCATACTTTGCAATTTCAGATACGCGACGAACTCATTTATCATTAGCTTGGTGCCTATCAAATCGCCGAAATTCAGGGCATCCTTCCAGGGCACGCCCATTAAAAAAGCGACCGGGGCAAAAACTTTGCCGAAAATAGAAGCAAGTGTCAGGTCTTCATCAATTACTCCCAAACCGAGGTTGATCAAAGCGACAATTGCCAGAAAAGCGATTAACATAGCGGCGATATTTAATGCCAGTTTCATGCCATCGGCGGCGCCCCTTGATGCCGCTTCGATTCCGTTGCTGTCGATTTTCTCCATTTTTATGCGCACCGTACCCGCGGTTGCGGAACGTTCGGTTTCCGGGAAAATTATCTTGGCCATGACCAGCGCGGCGGGGGCGGACATAACGCTGGCCGCTACCAGGTGTCCGGCAATATCGGGAACCGAAGATTTTAGAAATCCCACATAGGCGGCCAGAACGCCGCCGGCTATCGTGGCGAAACCGCCGGTCATTATAGCCATAAGCTCTGATTTGGTCATCTTTTCAACAAAAGGTTTCACAATCAGAGGGGCTTCGGTCTGCCCGACGAATATATTGGCGGCGGCGTTCAGCGATTCCGAACCGGAGGTTCCCATGGTCTTCGCCATTATTCGGGCGATAAGTTCAACCACTTTCTGCATTATTCCATAATGGTAGAGTATAGTCATCAGCGAGGAGAAAAAGATTACAGTGGGTAATACGTTGAAGGCGAAAAAAGCGGTACCATTGTCAACCATCAGGTTCCCCTCAGGAGTGAAAACGCCGGAGGAAGGATCTAAATTGCCCACTTCGACAAAACGCCTTATGAGATTACCGAATACAAACTCGGATCCGGCTTCTGTACAAGAAAGTATAGCCAGAACGAAATCATTTATGCGAGAGAAGAGCCATTGGCCCGGAGATGTTTTCAGGATAAGAATCGCAAAAACTATTTGGAGCCCGAAGCCCCAGATTACGGGCCTCCAGTCAATTCTACGGCGGTTGGTGCTCATCAAATAAGCCAGTCCCACAAGTACAAGTATTCCGATAATTCCCATGAATCTAAACATCGCACTCCTCGCTTGTATAATTTTTAATAAGCTACATGATAAAAAGCATGTTAAATTCAGGCAATCCTTATTTACGTAGCCAGTACATAAAATACTTGAATTTTAATAATTTATGGGGTTAAGTTAGGGGCAATTGAATTGAATATTGATAAAGAAAACCGAAATGCCTAATCGGACATGCCTTGGCGCAGATAATATATCAAAGTCTTTCGAAAGCAGGAAGGTGTTCAGCGATATTAATTTCGAGCTTGAAGCAGGCGAAGGATTAATTATCACCGGCGCTAACGGCTCCGGCAAATCAACGCTGGTTAAAATCCTTTGCGGATTGCTAAGCCCTACATCGGGCAAGGTCAGCCTGTTAACAGATGGCAGAGAAATCCCGGCGGATAGGCGATATCTTAATTATGGCCTGGTCTCACCTGAAATGAAACTTTACGAGGAATTAACGGCAGAGGAGAATATCTCCTTTTTTGGGAAATTACATGGATTGTTCCTCGGTTCAGCAGACATCAGCAGAATACTCGATAAATTCGGGTTGAGAGGAAGGGGCGATGATTTGCTGAGGTCTTTTAGTTCGGGGATGAAGCAGAGGATGAAATATATTATCGCTACATTGCATGAACCAGCGGTATTATTCCTGGATGAACCCTCCTCCAACCTCGACATGGCAGGCATGGAGCTTGTGGATGAAATATGTGCGAAACAAAGGCAGGATGATATATTGATAGTAGCCACCAATGAGAAAAGGGATATGAAATATGGCGGGATGTTCATCGAGCTTTCCGGCGATAGTCTGGGCTATACTAATTAAGGATATCCAATCTGAGTTGCGGAACCGGTACGCTATCAACGCCCTGGTTATGTTCTCGATTATTACTTTGACCGCGGTCAGTTTTTCGGTCGGGCAGGAGGTGGTCGGCACGGGGATGGAAGCTCCCTTTCTCTGGATAGTGATATTTTTCTC
>WJIJ01000158.1 GCA_014730345.1 Candidatus Zixiibacteriota bacterium
CACCGTCGACCTCGATGGCAATGTCGTTTCCGGGACCCGCACGGCATCATCGGAAACCCCCATGCATCTCGCCGTGTATACAAAACGCCCCGATGTCCATGCGGTAGTCCATGCCCATCCGCCGACCGCTACCGGGTTCACTGTTGCCGGGATACCCCTCACCGATAATGTTATCCCGGAGATAATCCTGACACTGGGCAAAATCCCCACCGCTCCCTATGTAACGCCTTCATCCGACGAGGGACCGCGGGCGGTCGCCGAGAATATCGCTGAAAACGATGCCATCCTCCTCGACCATCATGGGGCATTGACCGTGGGCGAAAATCTGATACAGGCTTATTTCAGGATGGAGAAAGTTGAATACGCGGCAAAGGTGCTTCTGACAGCGCATAAGCTTGGCGGCATTAATCCATTGACTCCGGAGCAGTTGGAGAAACTGCATACTATTTCGGTTTACGGGAAAAAATATAAAGGGGATTAAAGGCAACCCAAATAGTGTGATGCTGCCGGGTACGCGTCTGCCCAATAGACAGCGAGCAGACCCGGCAATAAGACATGATAACAAATTGATAGTGTTACGTTCAGGGACGCGCCACCACCTAAAATTGGTTTATATGGTTGTCAATTATATATATTTAAAAAAGAAGGCGTCACACACAGTAGTGTGACGCCATAGATTGATGACAAATGAGGGTGTAATTAAGCTACTTCAATAATGTCATCCGTTTTGTAAACACTCTGTCACCGGCGGTCAGCCTGTAGAAGTATACGCCGCTTGAATAATGCGACGCGTCCCAATTGACCTGGTGTTCTCCCGCGGGCATATAACCATCATGGAGGGTTTCCACTTTCTGTCCCATGAGGTTGTAAACCTCGAGTTGAACATTCGCCGCTTCGGGCAGGCTATACCCGATGGTAGTATTGGCGTTAAAGGGATTCGGGTAGTTGTTATCGAGGCTGAATTCAGCCGGAACAGCATCGGTTTGTTCCGTGCCGAAACTTCCCAGGCATAACCATTCGTTCGCTCCGCCTTCGATCGCGGGGCGGGTTACAGTGAAGAGGAAGCCGAACGAATCGCATGCTGACCAGTTCTGGTAATCACCGCACCAGGAGGCGTAGATGTACTGACCCGCGGGCGCGAAAGACGGCACCTGCTGAACGAGATGCGCCTGGGGATACGCGCCGGCCGGAAGCATGAGATCCTGGATAACACCCTGCTCAAAATAGGAACCGAACGCCAGCACTCCCCACCAAACATCGGTGGTAATGGGGGAAGTCCCGGGATTACCGATAATACCGGTAACGCCAAAGCTACCGCCGGCGGGAACATAGACCGGCGGATTATCGGGCACCATGCTTATATCAGCGCAGGTTACGAAATTAGTCGACCACTGAATGGCGAGTCCCTCGGTGAGCCTGTTAGCGGGATTATTGTCATCGCAATAGTAAGTCAATCCTGACGGTAAAGCGTCATACTCCATACCGACTGTCGCCGATTGTCCCATTCCGCCGGGGAGGTCGTTGACAAGGCGGTACTGGTAGATAATATCGCCGTCTTCATAAAGTATCGCTTCGAAGGAAAGGCTGTCATCGAGTTGTCCATCGACTTTCGCGTTCCATTGTATAACGAAATAGTCATTGTCAACTTCATCGAAGTACTGATAATACACGCCCTGACCTTCTTCATAATGTATATAAAGCCTGTCCCAGAACACAGCGAGAAGCGGAGCGTTGGGAGTGGACAGGTCAGGCAACGGACAGTCGTTGGTACTCAGCCATGAATCCCTGCTGCCGAGATGCAATTCGCCGTGTGAATTGACGTAAATAGTATTATAGGTCGAACCGTAAAAATCGAAGTCAAAGCCCATGTTGATGGGATCGGACATGAAATAATGCGAAGTCGGTTCAATCTGGGTGCCGCTCGATGAAATATCAACCCAGTCATAGGTCGGCCCGCCGCTGACAGTATTGTCGCGGAACTCATAGCCGAAAGCGTCCGGTCCGCCGGAACCTTCATGTTCATAAGCGTAGATTTGAACCTGCACGGTATCATCGGATGGATCCCCGTCGCCGGGATTTATCACTACCGCGGTGAAAGTATGAGTGCCTTCAGATGCCGGAGTAAAGGCGGTGGAGAATGTAACCGGCAGGATTTCAAGCGATTCAAGCACAATATCGGTTTCTGTTTCATTATAAACTTCGACATTGTTAGCATCGGCAATTGTAAGGTTTACCGCTATGGTATCCTCATTGGTGCCCAGGTTCTGGACGCTTACCTGCGAGTTATAATCATAGCCGACCACGATATATTCCGAGGGATAATCTACCGAAAGCGCGGCGGCATTATCTTCGATAAGGGGTGTTTCATATACGGTAACATCATCGAAAAACCACCAGCCGAGATAGGAAACGATATCCTTCACATAGTGGAAACCGATTTTAACATCCGACTGTCCCTGCGCCCATGAACTTATATCGAAGGCTCTCCTGCTTTCGGGTTTGTTTGTGCTTCGGTCATCAGCGTTTGTGTAAACAACAACCTGGTGGGGCCATGTCGCGCCGCCATCGGTGGAACCTAAAACCATTGCTGAATCCGATGGATCGGAAGAGTGGTCCCAGTAGCTGTTATAAAACGATAAACTACAAACTGCTTCGGATGAGAAAGACAGTGTTGGTGAAATTAACCATTCATCGGCGGTCTGGTCATTTTGGCTTTCATAAGCGCGAGCCACGGTATCGGGCCAACTGCTGTAATACCACCGGGAGAAATCGTTCTCGTTGGCCGGGTCGGGCAGGGTTTCGTTGACAATAGTCCAGTCGCCGGGAGGATTATCGCCGAAGGGCCCCCAGGAACCATTGAAATCTTCATATAAAAGGGTATCGCTGACATCGCCTTCAACTGTCGGCTCATCGAGATACCATGACAACACATAGGAACCCTTCAAGCAGAAGGCAACCTTAACATCGGTGTTGCCGGCGGCCCATGACGATATATCAACCACAACAGTATCGGGGTCGTTTAACGCGCCAACGCTGGTGTCGTACATCGCAACTGTATAAGGCCAGGTCGAACCGCCGTCGGTGGAACCGAAAACAAACGCGGTGTCGGGGTTACTGGAGCTGTTGGAATGCCTGTGCTTAAAGCTAAAGGTAACATTATTCTCAGCTGAACAATCAAGCGCGGGTGAAATCAGCCAATCGGCAACGGCGTTAGTGCCCGCGAACAGCACACGGCATAAATCGCCGTTCCAGTATTCTGGGTAGGGTGTGTTTTCATAGCGGGACCACGATGTTTCATCCCATTCGTAGATACCGTTATCGATAACCGTCCAGCCGGGGAGCGGATTGGTGGCGAATGGTCCTTCGGGGCCATCGAAATTTTCGCTCAATAAAGTATCAATCACGGTTATTTCCGGCAGTCCGCCGCTACCCGACTCAGCAGAGGCAACCGAAAAATTCATTCCCGCAACTAACAAAGCAAACGCGGCAAATGACAACATTTTCACTAAATGTTTCATAAATGAACTCCTTTTAGATTTGAATTAACCCACATCCAAAGGGGGATAATGGATATAAATAGAATTTTTCAGCAAACATCACTATTCCCGAATCTAATTATCCAGGAGGGTTTTTGAATCCTTTTTAGCAGAAAAACTATGAAGAAATCGTCTAATCGAACCTTCCCTTGTTCAATTTAATAGATACGACCGGATATGTCAAGAAGGTTCATTTTATTGTAATTGTGAACCTATTACAATATATACGTTTACACATCTCCCGGCGGCCTTCAGCCCACGGCTTTCCATACCTTGGCAACATCCTTGTTGGGAGGTTTAACCGATTTGCTTAAACTTTTCAATCTTGAGCCTAAACTCCTCGGAGTAGACGCCATGAAAATATAGATGGGCAGTACACGGCATAACGCGCTAAAAAAGTCGGTTGTGTCCGGCTTTACTTTTTTCCTGGAACCCTTGTCGACTATCCATACGCTCTTAGCCTGCACCATTTTGTAGACATCCTCGGGAATATCATCGTAGAGAGGCTTTTTGTATGGGCTTCCGGGGTAGATATGCGTTTTCTTGCCTAATCCAATCGCTTTGGCCATGGATTTCCAGGTGTCGGCATTATCTATAAGATTTTTCCTCCAATTATCAAGGGGATCTCTCTTATTGGAACCGATACCGGTACCCGCGCCCCATCCTTCCTTTCCGATAAAAACGAATATCTCCGCCGGTGATGGATTGTCTTCATAAAAAGAAATCCAGGAATGAATTTTATACGGGTTTTTCTTGGGATTAAAGCGGATATCGTTATTAATCCGCGATATCCTGGGTTTCCCCTGGAAGTCGGGTAAAACCGACTGCACCGGAACTACTATGTCCTCCGCGAGCTGTTTCATCGGCTCGCGGACATTATCTATATAGCTCTGCCGATTGGCATCAAACCACTTCTTATTGTTGTTCTTCTCCAGTTCCTCGAAGAATTTAAACGACTCCCTGTTAACCGGCATCTGCCCTCCTTTACTTCAAAATGGTCATCCGCTTTACCATTGATTTTCCATCCGCACTCAGACGGTAGAAATAAATTCCTGAGGCCTTGTCTCCGAAATTCCAGGTCAATGATTTATACCCCGCCTGCTGGTAGTCATCGATCAGGGTTTCCACTCTCTGTCCCATCAAATTGAATACTTCCAGTTTGACATTGCCATCGGATGGCAACGCATATTTGATAGTAGTCGAAGCATTAAACGGATTCGGGTAGTTCTGGGACAATGCCAGCTTCGTCGGCAAATTGGACTCATCATCATCCAACCCTACCATCCCGGTGCTTCCGGCGTCCTTGTTGGAGGCGAAACTCGTGGAGTATTCATAAATGGCGGTTGCGTAATACCAATAGGTTTCCTCGGCTGTAACATCGCTGTCGGTGTATGACAACCCGGTAATTGGTTCATCGTTCAACTTCACGAACAATCCATTTTCATATTCACTGCGGTAGAGGTTGTAACCGACGGCGTTAGGACTGGCTTCCTCCCAGGTAATATCGATATAGTCTCCGGCGTTCTCGCTGGCATCGAGATTCTGGGGAACCGGCGCCATCTGGAGTTCAACCGTCTGGGCATCGGTACGGTCATTGGAGATAACATTCACCCCGGAAATTAACTGGGTTAAATAGCCAACTTTTGAGAATGCCATATCGACCGGGCCGACTTCGGCATCGACCACGGTATAAGCACCGGAGCCGTTTGTGTATCCTTTTTGACCGGTGGAGGTTGTTATTTTAATGCCCGAGTTATCGGGATTGCCAGCCAGCGTCGCGTTGCCGTAAATCCTGCCCCGCCCGGTGTTGGGGCTGATTAAAAGCGCGCGCCCGTCATCTATAGCCGCCGCTCCCGGAGAATATTCGTGGCAGAACGCGTATTGCAAGCCATCGAATTCATCGAAACTTTCGAAACCAACCGTGCAGTAGTTCTCATCATAATCGCCGTCGTAGACATCGTTATACTGGAATAGAATCGGGCAATCGCCGGTGGCGGTGCGGTAGAAGCCGGCATCGTAAATTATCATCTCGAAGGTCTCGTAATAGCTTCCCCACTTCGCGCGCACATTATCCCATTGCACAATAAAACGGTTATTGGGTGAGTCGTATTCATAAACTACCTGCCCGCCGTAGGCGGAACCGTCAAGGTCATCCCAGAACGGAGAAATCTGGCCTCCGGGGCCGTTTGGATCCGGCTGGGGCCAGTTGAAGAACAATGCCCAGCGGTTGCCGCCCATGTCGTACGCCGCCGTATCGACAGCCACAAATCCGTTGGATGAGATGATAATGGCGTTGTAAGTCTCACCGTAATAGTTAAAATCGAAGGGCAGGTTAACTAAATCGGAACGGTCATCGGCCGCGGCCACGCGCGTGCCTGTATCTCCTATATCGACCCAATCATAGGAGGGCATCTCGGAATAACCGGCATCGAGTTCATCGTAGATATAATATCCATAATTATCCGGTCCTACCGGGTCATCTTCGGTACGGCTTCCAAGCTCTATGGCAAAGGGTACATCGAAGCCGGTACCATACTCGTTAACCGTACGCAGTGTAAAATGGCAGGTCCTGCCTTCGAAGGCATCATCATCGGCGGTTATCAAGAAAGGTGTTTCCACGTTGCTTCCCGTTTCGCCGACATGAATATTTCCAAATTCACCTTCGACATCGAGAAGCTGAATATAGGCGTCATCCGAATCAACAACGCAATTGACCGCGAAAGCATCCCCGCCGCCGTTATTAAGTAAATCGATCACCACCGATGCCGTCTCTCCCGGATCGAGGATTCCATTGCTGTTGCCGCCGTAATCATCGATATTGACAGAGGAGACCATCAATCCCGGGCTGGAAACATCGACTTCCATCAGGGTGGTCATCTCATCCCCGCCGCTGTAGTTCAGGCTCAACTCAAAAGGAAGTGAATAACCATCGGGACAATCTGGAGAAACCATTATCACGAAATTAGCTGTAGCCGAACCGGCGGGCTGAATGGTGCCGAAAGTATTCGCGCCGGAGAGAACTTTGCCGTAAGGGTCTTCGATAGTCAGGTTGCCGATTACATCTTCGGCGGGTTGTTCTCCGCGGTTGCTTATCGTCAACGCCACTTCGATATACTCGGAGGGATTGGCGATATTATCTCCATTGCCATGGCTGTAGCCGTTGTTGTCATCATCAATAGTATGCGCGTTGTAGCCTAAAGCCACCGATGGCTGGTTTACGGTAATCGTGTCTATGATCGGCAGGTAATCGTTGTGGGTTATGGTTATATACATATCGCCCTGCGACGGATTGCCGTTTAGAGGCAGTAGGATGAATCCGCTTTCATCGGTTTTTCCAACCGTGAAAATCTCATCCTCCCCCCCCAATTCCTTCAAGGCGCAAACATGAGCATCGGCTATAGGCTGGTTGCCTTCGTTAAATACATTGAACATAATATAGTTGCTTGAAACGGAAATGTTTTGAGGATAAGCCGCGTTCATAAACTCCGGGGTTCCCCTCCAGATATTCAACTCAGGGTCACCCAGGGGATTATATGTATGGAAATATAGTTCCACGGTTCCGTAAGGCTGAGTATGCTGCGGGAATACTGCGTACTGAAGAAGCTTGCCTCTGTATACCGCCTGGGCGAAATGGGTTAAATCCTCATCGAATAAACCCCAGTATAATCC
>WJIJ01000024.1 GCA_014730345.1 Candidatus Zixiibacteriota bacterium
ATACTATCTAAATATCGTTCAAGCAATAGATTTCGATACTCAATTGTTATTCTTGATTAAAACACAAAGCTCATCCATCCTTCCAGCCCACGAGCATAATTAAAATAACCACCGCGTGCGCCTTTGTCAAACGTAAATATTCAGCATTAAAAGGAATATACTCCACCCCACTGACAAAACCTGTCAGCCGCCGCGTGGCGCTCCTCCCTTTACGGTGGTAATAATAGTATCTGAACCCACAGCGTAAATTATCATCGTAGGAAGCATCACCACCGACAACCTTGCGAAAGCGAAGATAGGCAGATGCAACAGGAAATAAACCAGCACCATCGCGATATGCAAACTGCTCACACTACGGATATCATCCATGCTCAACGCCCTCCGCGCGCCGGGGATGAACAGGACCAGCAATGGAATCTGCAGGAGAATAATAACTGTCGAACTGAGGGTATTGAACCCGAGGGTCCAGAACATCACCGCGTTCAGCAAAACCTTCTTCACCAAAAACAGCGGGTTCTCCCTGTAACGCGCCATACTTACCGCCATCCCCACCGAATCCTCGATAGCGTCCTTCTGCCATTTCGCCGAGTTTTCCCATACACCGGGATGCTCCGCCCGCCATCTATCGGTTATTTCATGTAGAGCAGGTTTGGAAATCTGCTGAAGCTTTCCCGCCGAAAGCGGCGCTTTGAAATAGTTGTCAACGTAATTATCCCCCCACTGAAAATTAGTCCCTGCGGTGGTATGCACCGGTACGAACTCTCCGGTCAATGAATAATTGCGTATAGTCCATGGCGCGATCACTGTGGTACCAATGATGAAAATAATAAGGGCATGTTTCCATTTCCTGTCACCTGAAAACACCGTTGCCAGCGGAATCAATATGAGAAACGGCAGAAAAGTCGCCTTGGTCAGTGAAGCTATGCCGACGACTAACCCGAGCAGAACAGCCTTAACCGTCGATGGTTTACGGTAGAGATAAAGCGTAGCCCCGGTGATGGCGGTAAACAAAAATACAGCCAATGTTTCTATCAGTATCTTGCCCGCGTATTGAAACAACAATGGATGCAGTGCGCATACGACCCCGGCAACCACCGCGATTTTCCGCTCCCAGAACGAACCGGCGATTTTAAACACCAACAGGGCGGTCAGGGCGAAGATTGCGCATTGGGCGATGATAGCGGCGTAGATACCGTTATCGCCGAAAACCCATATAAACAGTGCCAGGAAAAGCGGGTAAACAGGTCCCCGGTCGGTGGTCGGTTCGGTATCGGGATAAAGGGAAAACGAGCCATACTCGACAATCCCCCGGGCGATATCGGAGTAACGGTCAGGGTCGAGGGGCGCGGGATATTTCTCGTATGCTATAGGGAAAACAACAAACGATACAACAAGCGCTACAATGAACGCCATTATCGGGATAAATATTAATGCTCGTTTGTATTTGATAATATGTTCAGTATTTTTCTGCATCAGTTAGATTTATCGGATTAAAAGCCGATGGCATGGAATAATATCCCTATTTTTCCGATAAATCAAACAGATACTCGTCTTTATTGGGTTGATTTTTGGCGCGCGAAGTATTAGCTTTTATGGCGGTAAGCCGAAACCGGCGGGTGTCGAATCCGGTTAAGTAAACAGGCACCGTAGTTTGAGAATATTATGCGCTCTATTGTGAAGACAATTCTATTCCCGTTTTTTTTATCGGCGTTACTCCTGTGGGCATGCGACAACCGTAAACCCACCGACGGCGGTTCCGGCGGAGGCGGGGGCAATGGCGGGGGCGGCGACCCGGAGGTAATCTACAAAATCGACGGTTATGCTTTCCGGGACCTCGAGGACCGTACCGACCTTGTCTGGGCCAAGATTTTACGCAACGGCGATGAATACAGCCTTGCCGATGTCAGGTTCAATGGCGAGAAGATTAACCATGTCGGCAACGGTAGTTATTACGCCAGCGACTACGGTATTTTGGAGGAAGGCGACAACACTTTCCGGGTAGTCATAGTTGAAGATAATTTCGATGAGAATCTTGAGTTTACAATCCCCGACAGTTTCCGTATCAACGACCATCCCCGCCATAATCCCGGCGGGCAGGCGCGTATGCTGGAATGGACGCCATCTCAGCAGGCAACCGGGTTTTTCTTTTCGGTCAAAGGGCGCAACTCCGAAGCGAATAATGTGGCCGTCTATGATACGATTATTCCCGCTCAACAATATTTCAAAGCGGTTCCCGACACGGCATTCCGCAATCCCGAAAGGATACTTATTCCGGATATCTATGTTATCCACGTAATCGCGGTAACATCCGGATTGACCCCGTTTTCCGGGGTAACTTTCCCGGTTCCGGATTTGCCCGGATACGGATTTCCGGGAATCGAGGGGAATTTCTCAGCCGGATTGCTTGCTCCTCCTGACTCATTCATAGTTACATTTTAATGGCATCTGATAGGGATAAAATCAAATCTGTCTACGAGGAGATAAGCAATCTTCTCACCGAATCATCGGATTCCCGTTTTGCCGAAATAGACCGCTTACCTGCTGAGGAAGTGCTGAAAATTATCAACGACGAAGATGCCGCTGTTCCGGCGGCGGTTCGTGAAGAATTGCCGTATATCGCCGAAGCGGTCGATCTGATATCGAAAAATTTCGACAACGGCGGACGGCTCTTTTACTTTGGCGCGGGAACCTCGGGAAGGCTGGGAATACTCGATGCCGCCGAATGCCCGCCGACATTCGGAACCGACCCGGAGCGGATCAAGGGAATTATCGCCGGGGGCAGGGAAACTGTCTTTCTGTCCGCTGAAGGAGCCGAGGATGATATCTCGGAAATACCGGGCATATTCGATGAACATAAAATCAAAAAACCGGATACCATTGTAGCTATATCCGCTTCAACCCGGACACCCTTCGCCCTCGAAGCCCTGCGGGAAGGACGCGAAAACGGATGCTCAACTGTTTTTATCACCTGCAACCCACGGGAAAATATCGACGCGCCCGCGGATATACTCATTTGCCCGGTAGTCGGCCCTGAAGTTGTCGCCGGTTCAACCCGCATGAAATCGGCTTTGGCTCAAAAGATGGTATTAACAATGCTATCCACCGGAATAATGGTCAAGCAGGGTAAGCTATACAAAAACCTTATGGTCGACCTACTCGACCGTTCGGATAAACTCTCTGCGAGATCGATTAAAATCGTGATGACCGCCCTAAAATGCGATTATGACACCGCCGTGAATCTCCTCAAAGATGCCCGCGGATGGGTGAAAGCGGCTATAGTGATGGGTAAACAGAAAGTTGATTATCAATCCGCGGTCAAACTGATTGATGAAGCCGAGGGCAAACTTTACCGGGTGTTTAACGAAGGTTAATTTTTCTGTAATATCATCCCTAAAACAATTGTCAACGCATGGCATCCATTATATATTCGGGGGAATAAACAGCAAAAGGAGACGCGATGACAACTAATACTTTGCCCAGGAAACTGACAAAAGAGATTTGTATGGAATGCGGCGCCAAATGTTGCCGCAATATTGCCATAGAGATAGAAGCTCCGACCACTACCGAATATAAAGAGTATATCCGATGGTACCTGGCTCATAAAAATGTTTCCGTGTTCGTGGAAGAAGGGGATTGGTATGTGGAATTTCATACCGATTGCCGCATGAGAAAAGAGGACAACACTTGCGCGATTTACGAATGCCGGCCGCAAATGTGCCGAGAATACGGATATGACGATGATGGAGATATAAACTGTTTTATCTCCGAATACCCATTCAACTATGAACATGAGTTTCATTCATTGGAAGAGTTCGACAGGTATCTTGCCGAAGAAGCGGCTAAAAGGAGAACCCGGAAAAAACCGGCGCGTTCGAGATAGGCGATAAGCAGAAACGATGCGTACATTTCTTTTTAAAAGAGAACTTTCCACATACCGGAACCTGCTCGGGATGGTTCTGGGGGTAATTGGATTCGGTACCCTCGGATTTTACCTTATTGAAGGATGGAATTTTCTCGACTCCCTCTACATGACTATTACCACTCTCTCCATGGTCGGTTACGGGGAGGTTCATCCACTGACCGATAACGGCAAGATTTTCGCGATTATTTTGATCGTTTTCGGAATCGTCGCGGTTACATATATAATCGGTATTATCGCGCGGTTCATTATCGAGGGACAATTGCAGAAATTGATGGGGAAAAGCAGAATGGAAAAACAGATAAACAAATTACGGGGGCACTATATTATCTGCGGCTATGGCCGCGTGGGCAGTTTCGTCTGCCGTGAATTCCAGCACAGGCGGGTCCCCTTCGTGGTCGTGGAAAAGGAACCGGGATTGATCGAACAATTGCAGTCTACCGACATAATTTTCTACGAAGGTGACGCCACCGAGGATGATGTCCTCAAATCCGTGGGAATCGAACGCGCCCGGGGACTGGTTTCAACCCTTGCCTCGGAAGCCGATAATGTCTACCTGGCTCTCTCAGCAAGGCACCTTAATCCCGACCTTTATATTACCTGCCGCGCCGACTCTCTTGAAGCCGAGAAAAAGATCCAGCGCGCCGGCGCGGACAGGGTTGTATCCCCCTATGTCATCGGCGGACTTCGTATGGCGCTGGCAACACTGCGCCCGAATGTGATTGAATTTCTGCATGTCTCCGCCTCAAGCCCCGAAGGGAATTTCCGTATCGAAGAATTGCTGGTTAAGGAGAATTCCCCGGTGGCCAACAAAAAGCTTAAAGATACCGATATTCGGGCGAAACTGGGTCTGATAGTTATCGGTATAAGGAAACCGGATAAAACGATTATCCGCAACCCGTCCGCTGAAACTATTATAGAGCCCGGGGATATAATTATTCTTTTGGGCGATGCCATGCAACTCGAAAAACTCGAAGACGCTACAGCATAGATTTAAAATGGATAACTATAACATTAAACAGAGGATATTGAAAGGATGTACAAAGCATTAACAGTACTCTTATTACTAACACTTGTCCTAACGTTAGGATGCGGGGGCGCCAAAGAAGAAACTAAGACATTCACCGGCATGCCTGATCTAATCCTGGCCCAGGCCCAGTTCCATAACGAAACGGGCGATGACGGCGAGGAAAAACCTGTGCCCGGAGCGGCAAGGCTCATGCTGGTCTATAAAACCCCATCCGGATGGGATTACGAAGTGCTGGAGGATGAACAGAGTAATGTCTTCCATAAAGGCGTACCTTTCGTCCGTAACGGGCAAACAGGGATACTCACCCTCGGCGCTAACAAGGCGATTCTCAAGTTCTGGACCCGGCAGGAAGGTAAATGGACCGCGGAAGTACTCTACCAGGGCAGTTACGGGGGAGAAAACGACCGCCTGCGCGATATTGAAATTGGCGATGTCAACGGTGACGGCAAAGATAATATAGTGCTGGCTACCCACGACCAGGGAATTGTATTGGTTCTCGATGAAAAGGACGGCAAATGGGAAACCACCGAAATCGATAAACATAAGGACACCTTTGTTCACGAAATAGAACTCGGCGATGTCGACAATGACGGCATCTTCGAAATCTTCTCCACACCCAGCGAACCCAACAAGCTCGATGGCACCGTCCAGCCCGGCTTGATTCCCATGTATGACTACAAGAACGGCGAATACGTCCGCTCTATTGTCGAGGAATTCCCCACAAGGCATGTCAAGGAAATTCTCTGCGCGGATATCGACTCCGACAACCAGCCCGAACTTTATTGCGCGCTTGAAGCCGAAATGGAAGAGGTTGCCAAAGGCGGCGGTTCAGTGCAAATCAAAAAGTACGATTTCGACGACGGTAAAATTAACGACCAGGTGATCATGGAATTGCCGGATATGCTCTGCAGGTTCCTGACCGTGGGCGATGTTGACGGCGACGGCAACAAAGAAATGGTTGTCGCTCCGCTTTCATCGGGCGTATGGCTCTTCCGGTACGATAAAGGCAAATGGACAAAGGAGCTTATCGATAAGAATTCCAGTAGTTTCGAGCATGCTACCGTAATCAGCGACTTGAACGGCGACAGCAAAAACGAGATATACATCGCCGCCGACGACCAGGGATTCCTCAACAAATATGAATGGAACGGAAGCGAATTCGTAAAGGAAACCCTGGTTCCCATAGAAGGGGATATTCTGACATTCGGCGTTATTCCCGGCAAAATGGAGACATACAAAATTACCGAGGAATTGCGGATAGGTTAGATATTTCCTAATAGTCAGGAACCCAAAGCCCGGTTTTTCTGAGGAATATATCCGGATGTAATTAGTGAGCAGGTCAAGACCATCAGTGGTCTTGACTGTTAAAAATATGGCGTCACGTCCCTGAACGAGACGCCCTTATCAGTGCCCGGCAGGTCTCCTGACCTGCCGGGCACATATTTTGGAGATGAAGGTGAATCGATTTACGTTCCGCCAAAGGCGGATGGTTATCGGTTATGGTTATTGTCTTAATAGTCAAGAATCTAAAGCTTGGTTTTTCTGAGGGAAACATCCAGATGTAATTAGATTTTGCGTTGCTGAAATTGGATCATGCAAGCCGCTTTGTATTCGTTGACCCGTTTTTAATATCCAATATAAAAAGGCAGGCCTGTAAGCCTGCCTTTTATTAAACGGTTGAATATCTATTTCACTAAAACTATCTTCCGGGTCATGCTTTCCGCGCCGTATCGCATACGCACGAAATACACTCCTGAATCCTTACCTTCGGCATTCCAGCCTATGCTGTGCTTCCCGCCTTCCATAACGCCGTCGAATATATCCGCTTCCCGCTGGCCGAGGACATTGTAAATATCAATATCCACGCGCGCCTGTCCCGCTAACTCAAACGCTATCACTACCCGCGAATTGAATGGGTTGGGATACGCTGTCAATAATGCTAAATCCACGGGCAGTCCAACCGGGTCGTCATCAACTCCTGTAGGTTGGTACGGCAATGCGCCCCGGTCCTCGCCGTAACGACCGCTTCCGATAGCCGGCGAGTTGGGCATAAGGTTGAAGTTTCCGTTTTCAGGGTCAACTAACATGGGATCGTCGTTTATTTCCCCCGTACCGGGAGAAGGATCAAAAGGATTGATCGAACCGCCTCACCCGGGGCAGATGTAGGCGTAATGTTCGAAATCGGAATTGTAAACGATATTGTAGTCGATAAACTCGGGAATATTATCCTCAGTGGCTAAGATGCCGTAGGGCGCGCCTGAGATAATATTATTGTAAATCTCAATATCGGTGAACCAGTCAGTGTAGTCCACGCCAATAGATGCCAGGCTGTCCGGGCTGTAAAAGGTATTGTTGAAAATCCGCCCCTGGCTGTTGTAACCATAATACAGGTTGAACAAACCGCCGATAAATACACACCCGGAAATATCAAGTGTCGAAAAGTCGACAACAATCCCCTGCCTGGTAGGAGTGACATGAATCCGCGCGCCGTTGCCGACAATGCGCACAACTTCCCCGTCGTAGATATATAAATCGCCGAGGTATTCGATTTCAGGATCGAGTTCGATATATATGTCATATCCCTGTCCGGGACCGGCATTATCGAAAACTTCCTGTAAACTTTGATACGCGAATGATGGAGTGTAAATCAATAAAACTGAAGCACAAACAAGAACGAACTTTTTCATACATTTCCCCGGTTGAGTTGCCTTTTGACATAAAACCATATTAGCTTTGTAAATGTTTCGCAATTATAATATTTCTTAAGCGCAAATTTAATGCCGTCATGCCCTAAATTGCGTCATACCTGGTGGAGGAAGTTTTTTCAGTGGAATATTACCCGCCTTGCATTTCTCGATAACATAACTCGCATAAGCGGTTAGAGGAATTCCATACTGCTCCGGGCCGCATCTGCCGGCGAGTATATCCCCCACAGTCGCAGTAGTTTTGATCTCCCCGTTTTCCATGAAAGCTGTGTAATCGCAGACAGAGAGTATGAATTCTGTATTATGGGATATGATTATAATGGTTTTCCCAGAGTCCCGAAGCCTTTCACACATCGATTTTAGATATTCCATCCCCGCTCCGTCAAGTCCTGAAGTTGGCTCATCTAAAATCAAAACATCGGGATCAAGGGCCAATGTTACCGCCAGGGCAACTTTTCTCATCTCACCCCCGGACAGGGTAAAAGGATCCCGCCGGAGTAGCTCCTCCGGCTTCATCCCCACCGATAAAAGCGCATCGGTTACCGCTCTTTTAATTTCTTCATCATCCGTATTCCTTAAACCGGGTCCGAAGCTCAATTCCTTCTCCACCGTTTCACAGAAAAACTGCCTTTCGGGAAACTGGAACGAAAGCCCGGCGCGGCGCCTGAACGCGGTTAATTTGTCATCGGTCAAATCTTCCCCGAAGAATACAATTTTCCCTGAATCCGGTTTTTCGAGAAACGCCATCAGTAAAGCCAGCGATGTTTTTCCGGAACCTGAAAGCCCCATTATACCGGTAATATTACCCCGATATATGTTGGCGCTTACATCGGACAATGCGTCAATTTTTTTACCCCATGGAAGCTTATACCCATAGTTCACCCCCGACAGATTGTATGCTTCACCTGCGGAAGTTTTCTCTGTTTGGTTTCCATCGAGATATTCCACGGGGATTGACAGGACTTCGTTTCCCTTGAGTTGGTTAAGCATCATCGACGGAAGCGGAATTACCAACTCACCGGTTTCATACAGTTCAGTAAAAACATCCTCCGGGTCACCGTCTTTTACTATAACCCCCTCATCCATCACCACCAATCGCCGCGCCTTTTGAGCCTCTTCCGGAAACTGGGTGATATGTATTATCGCGGGTTTTATCTCTTCACCATAGATGCTGTCACCACCCTGAATTTTGTTAATCAATTCCAATATCATAATTCTATCCGAGGGATCCAGCAATGATGTCGGTTCATCAAGAATCAGTATTTCCGGAGAAGCGGTCAACATGGATGCTATCACCAGTTTCTGTTTTTCGCCCCCGGAAAGGGTATTGGGGTCACGGTTCAACAGTTTATCAAGTCCCAGTAATTCAGTAATCACCGATATCTTCTCGACCATTTCACAATGCCTTATTCCCCGGTTTTCCATGGGAAATGCAAGCTCCGATTCCACGGTCATGGAAACTATCTGGTTATCCGGATTCTGAAAAACATAGCCTGCCTTTTCCAGCGCCAAATTATAGTGGCCGGATACCGAATCCCCGTCGATTGAGTATTCACCATTAAAATCAGCAAGGAGACCTGATAAAATTTTCGCCAATGTTGATTTACCGGAACCATTGGGCCCCATAATGGCAACGTATTCGCCCCTAATTATATCGAGGTTGATGGCTCGCAAAACATCGTGCCTGCCCCCCGGCAACCTGCAGGAATAACTTATATTGCGCAGGGAAATCATAGGGATGATATGGCTTCAAAAGCCCGCTGGATATGCCGTACGCCGATTATTTCAACTCCCCCCAAATTGTTGATATGCGCTTTGTTCGGTTCCGGGAGAAGAATTTTATCGAAACCCATCCTGAGAGCTTCGGCGACCCGCCGTTCGGGATTGGACGCTCCACGGACTTCCCCGGACAATCCCAGCTCTCCAAAGACAGCCATATTGGGGCTCATCTTCAGATCATGTACACTGCTGAACAACGCCATCGCCACCGGAAGGTCGACAGCCGCTTCTTCGGCTTTCACACCCCCGAGGATTTTAACGAAAATATCCATACCCCCAAGATGCAAATTCGCCTTTTTCTCGCAGATAGCAGAAATAAGCGAAAGTTTCTTGCTGTCGAAACCGACGGAGACTTTCTGGGATACGCTGTAGCCCGATGGTACCGCCAGCGCCTGCACCTCAATCAAGAACGGGCGGGAGCCCTCCATCATGGGCATAACCACCGAACCGGTTCTTTCCTCATCACTGCTTAGAAACACTCCCGATGGGTCTTCCACCTCGGCCAGCCCGTCAGAGCGCATCTCGAAAACACCGATTTCACCGGCGGCGCCGAAACGGTTTTTGACTCCCCGGATAATTCTATAAAGAAAGTCTTTGTCACCTTCGAAATACAACACCGTATCCACCATGTGCTCCAGCACCTTCGGTCCCGCGATTACTCCTTCCTTGGTGATATGACCGGAGAGAATAAAAATTGTATCGTTCTTCTTGGCATATTCTATACATGCCGCCGCAGATTCGCGTATCTGACCCACCGTCCCCGGATAGGACCCTATTTCGGGTTCGTACATGGTCTGGATTGAATCGATCACCACCAGCGTCGGTTTTGCCCTGTCGATTTCACCCAAAACCGTGCTTATGTCCGTCTCGGTAGTGATAGAGATTGACTCCTGCGATATTTTAAGCCTGTCGGCGCGGCTTTTTATCTGCGCTTTTGATTCCTCGCCGGTAACATAGAAAGTAGTAATATTATTTAATGAAAGATTACCGGCTATCTGCAGGAGTATCGTGGATTTTCCTATTCCCGGTTCGCCGCCGATTAAATTTACCGAACCCGGCACCATGCCGCCGCCCAGCGTACGGTCAAGTTCGGAAAAACCGGTCTTTTGACGTAAATAGCCCTCGGTACGTATCTCAGAGAGAGGTTCCACAAAGGATTTTCCGGACGCAATCTTCAACCTGCTCGGGCCTTCGCTAAGAGCTTTTTGCTCGGTGAATGTATCCCACCCCCCGCACGATGGACATTTTCCCAGCCACTTCGGTGAGCGATACCCGCAGGATTCGCATTCAAAAACGGTTTTAGCCGATTTACGGGTCACTGATTACCTCCCGGAGGAAAATCAACCGCCTTAGCTTTGTCTCCCCGTATATATTCCTTTATACGATAGTGATAATCGGAGTCTTTCCGTTTGCCGCAACTCAAGGGAACACCATTGTAATCCACCCAGTAGAATTTTTGATTTTGTCCCTGATGGTCGCTTTCGATAATCTCCCTGGCCCTGATCGTCCCCGGCTTGAATTCAATTGTATCTTCAGCGATATAACGGTATTTAAACACACTTTTAAAAGCTTTCAGTGTCTTCGCCTCTATCAACAAAGTTTTCAATTCTATCGGCCTGGCCTGTTCCGAAGGAAGGTATCTGAAAAGCGGAATATCGAAGGCCGCTAGATCATATTTTAGCACCGGGAAATCACCGGCTGGGAACTCATACGTCTTTACGCGCCCATCGCCGGTAGAAAGGGAACACGAGTACACATCGCCTTCTATTGCCAGTTTCATCAGGCGGGTGATTCCGCCGCCATGAAGGCGTACTTCAGCGGATTTAAACTTCCATTCGGCATCGGTATAAATCTCCGCGCGATGCTGATATTTGTAACCGTAGTCCAAAATCGCCTCGCTTTTAATAAGGCGGTTCCCATTCTCCAGAAGGTAGGTTTCCACTATCTCCGTGCCGATATCCTTGCCATTTTCGAAGATTTCATAAACACAGGAGAAGAGGAAAATATCCCTGGATATCTTCTCGGCAGGTATCTTCGGTTCGCCGGAATAATCATCGCCCCCGCCGCAACCGGAAGATAGAAGGAATAAGAAAAGGACGGTATAAAAAATATATATCGTCCTGAGTAAGTTCATAGCAAAATAAAGGGGCTATAAAATAGCCCCTTATCACATGTTAATTATTCCGGAAGCAGGTTGATCATGGCATCCATGGTTATAAAATGGAACCATGTCTCGGGTCGTACATCAGTCGCGTCGCCCTTGAAGAGATTATACTTCAATGCCACATCAACTAACTTGGTGTGCAATCCCAAACCGGCATTGAAACCAAGTTGAAAATCATCGGGGACCAGGTCAATCTCGCTGTTATCGCCGGGTATATAGAAATACGGTACATAAGCGCCGGCACCAAACTCGATAAATGCACTGGGCATTTCATCATTGAAATACAGTCTGGGACAAATCTCAATGGTGTTCACCCGGTATTCGCCATATCCGCCTTTGTAACCGGTGGGCGGTTCCACGAAATGAGTGTCAAAGTTCCTGTAGTTGTAATATCCGACCAGGGCCCATTTGTTTGAAAGCTGGTATGTAACTCCGCCCTTGAAACCAAACCCCACTGTAGCCGCTAACGCGTAAGGGTCGCCAAAATCAAGAAGGGGGATATTTATCCCACCGCCTACTTGAATTCCAAATGTCCCCTTTTCAAACGCCATCGATGACGGCGCGAATAAAATTCCGAAAGCCAATAAAGCCGCTATGCCAATAACAATGCCTCGCACGGATTCCTCCTTCGAGCTCCTATTCTCAAAAAATTGAATTCGACTCTCCCGATTTAAAATCGGCCTTATACACTCCTAACATTTAATCAACCTGAAAAATATATTATCAGGAATTCTTAGGCAACCTTTTTTTTGCTTTTTTACAAGCTAATATTTCCCGAACAACTTCAGCAATCCCCGGTGCAGATTATGGGGAAATCCGGCAGACTGAAGATGAGCGAGAAGGCACCTGCCCGGATATACGTTTACCTCATCCGGAAATCCGGAAAGTTCTTTTTCATCCACCGCGCCCGGTTGAATCCAAATATCGCTGATTTTGCGCTCGATACATTCTCGAAGCACGTCCTGAACATACTTGCCGGAAACCGCTATAACCGCTTTTTGGGTCGTCTCCGGAAGGCTTTCAATATCTTTGTATATATTATTGTCATCTTTGGCCTTAGGATTTATGCCGAACGCCGTGAAACCCGATTTTCGCAGGTTGTCCAGTATAAGGTTGCCCATATTCTGGCCCTTCAGGGAAGCCCCGAAAACCCCGTATGCCGCGCTTTCGCTTAAAAATGTCTTATAGTTTTTGTTTATCACTTCTGCTTGACCTTGTACCTGTCTCTTTCCTCAAAAACATCAACAACATAAAATTTAGTTAAAAACTCCGCCGAATGCACCTCTCCTGCAGGAATATAATAATTATCGCCCGGCCCATAAGTTCGGGTCTCATCGCCGATCGTAAGCTTCATCTCACCCGAAATTACCGTACCCCATTGCGCGCCATGGCTGTGCGGCGGTATCTTTCCAATCGGTTCAATCTCCAGGAAAACAACCAGTCCCCTATCCCCGGGCACCAGGTAACCCTTCACTCCGTCAAGGGGTATATCCGCTTCGGGGAAGCTTTTGATAAATTCGGGATACTCGAAAGACATAACTATTCCAGGTCGAATGCAATCAATGTCGTTGTTTTCGACAGGCCGTCAACCTCATGTATATCCTCGGTAATTATTCGGGATAAGGTGTTATGGTCTTTGGCGTCTACTTCGACCACTATATCGTAGGCGCCGGCTACGGCGGTAGCTTTCTTGATGTTGGGATTGTCATTTAACATCTTTACCGCGTCCCGGACCTTGCCGGGAGCCACTTCCATCAGAACGTAAGATGTCTGCATGGATTCCTCCTGCTCTGTAAAGTATTTTAAACTATTATATCTCTTACCGTATCCGGATTTTCATGGTCATAAGGCTTATCATAATAAGCCATTATGTATATGGTATTGTTTCCTATATTCTTAACCGCGTGGGTTACACCGGAGTCGATTTTAATACCCACGAGTTCATCCGCCGGGACATGGCGGGACTTTTCCATACCATCTTCTTTATAATGAAAATCATACTCACCGCCAAAAACAGATAAAAATTCAATTGTGTTCTCATGATAATGGTTGCCGCGGACTGCGTTTGGCTCAATGGATGTTATGTGTATATGACCAAACGACTTATTGCCCAGCATTTTAACCGGTATCGGATTGACCGCCCATCCTCGCTCATCAAAAAAACCATTCTTTTTCAAGTCAAAAATCTCAATGCCCATAAGTAAATTATGCTTTACTCACCTGCCTTTTTTCATTTAAAATTTTTGTTGCCTGTCTCAATGCTTCGAGGAACACCCTGTTACCACCTATAAAAGAAAAAAGGCCCCTGAACGCAATCAATATTTTGCAATATATGCCCACCAAACCTCTTTTATGCCTTAATGAGAACAATATCCGATTCCTGGTTCGGACATTCTTTATATATTCATCCTCGAATGAGGTCGCTATAACGCCGTGATGATGATAAACCTCCGCCGATGGTTCATAGACTATCTTCCATCCATGCCCGCGCGCCCGGTACCCCAAATCGGTATCTTCCCAGTAGAACGGCGAATACAAATCATCAAATCCCCCCAATTCCTTGAACATCGATATGCGTAGCGCGCAATGCCCTCCAACCGGGTAATCCGTGTAACGAATTCCTTCAACGGGCGGATACTGGTCATCCTCATTATGCAACACCTTGGGCAAACCAGCGCGAAAAACCAGCCTTTTAGCCCCTTCACGGAAGGTACCGTCCGGATTCCGCGATTTTAATGATACCGCGAAAACATTATCATCCTTAAAATGCGCCAAAACCGGAGCGATAAAATCGGAGCGCGCTTCGATATCGGTGTTGAGCAGGATTGCGATATCCCCCGATGATTCCTTTACCCCCCGGTTTACAGTCCTGATGAATCCTTCGTTTTTTCGGTTAAGTATTAAATTGACATCGCCGAAATGGGACTGGATAAATTCGGCGCTTCCATCGGAGGAACCATCATCGACAATTGTTATCTGCGCATTATATTTTTGGGAGTAATCAATAATCGACGGCAGGTACTGCTTGAGAAGCTGTCTGCTGTTATAGCACGGTATAACTATTCCTATCCGGTAATCAGTCATAGAGCTTAATATAACCTTCCACTATTTTATCCCGCGAGAAGTTACCGATAATATATCTCTGCCCTTCGATATTCGGTTCCCAGTTCTCAATGCACTGCCGGAATTGCCCTTTGGTAAAATCCCGGCAGTACGGGAATTTTCCATTGTATAAGACCTGCCTCCCGTGAAGAAGGGACTGCATTACCATATTGGGCAGGCCGTCATGCTTTGTATGCCTGAGATATACTTTAACCTTACTGATATATTCCTCCGGCTTCTCCACCCATCCTGTAAATTGCACATTATCCGCCCGAAACCCCATTATACCCGAATTAGCCAGTATATAAAACTGAACATCCGGAAACTGCATTATCAACTCTTTCACCTGCTCCCATCCATAGAAGTCCTCATTGCCTTCCGGAATATAACTGAGCGCGGAGTTCTCGGGGGTAATATTCAACTCCCGGGGCATATCGAATTTCACCGCGAATGATACAACTTCCACATTTTCAATAGACACCGCTCTCAACTCCGCGGCGAGATTTTCGCTGACCGCCGCCAGTCTCCATACTTTAGAGTATAATTTCCTGATTTCCTGCTGACGTTTACTGTCCTTCCTGAGAATATTGTAGACATCCGTACCGGTGAACTGGATTATCAATTTTTTACTCAAAAGAGCGCAGGTATTGATTAGCGTTTTCGATTCGGTTCCCCCGAAATGATGGATATAATCACTGGTAATTATGGATTTCATTTTGGATAAAAACGCTTTGCTTTTCCATTCCCGGTTAGTGAGATGACTAACTTCGTATCGGTCTCCTATAAATCCCTTTATAGCGTCGCCGAAATGTTCTTCCGCCAGCAGGAGTACTTTCTTCACCCGGAAACCTCCTCCAAAACCTCGGCGAGTTTCGCGGTTAATACCCTGCGGTCGAACCTGCAAATTTCTTCGGTTGCGGGAGAGTAGCCCCAATTAATTTCAGTCCACCTTGCATAATAATCAGATAATACTTTCGACATTTCCTCTTTATTCGACGGCGGGCATACTGAACCGGTATTAGTTCTTCTGATTATCTCCGCCGCTTCCCCGTCCACAGGCACAAACGCTATCACCGGCCGCCGCCCCCGTATATATTCAAATATCCGCCCCGATATTACCGATTTGGCATGTTCCGTAACCAGCATCAAGAACGCATGGCTTTCCTCCATCATCTTTAATGCGCCGGCATGGCTTTTATAACCATGAAAATTGAACACATCGTATTTTTTATCCGGAATATGCCTTCTGATATGTTTTGGATCGGACTGGGTCAGGACATTGATTTCGAACTTCTCATTATCAATATGCCCCGTGTCAATCGCCAGCTTTACCGCCCTGACAAGGTTTTCAGTTACTCTCTGCATGCTCAGGTTGCCCATAAGCAATACCTTGAATTTTTCCCCCGAAGACGGCATGGTATCATCGTAGCCGGAGAAATCCTCCTCATCGAATCCGTTAGGGACAATGCGGAATTTACCCGGCTCAATTCCCGCATTCCTCTCAATGCTCTTTTTCATTAACCCTGAAATTACTACCAGCCTTTGCGCGGCATTGAAGCATTCCCGCTCCATACGCCGTTCTTCAGACTTTCTTCTTTCGGGCAGTCTTTCGAATGCTTCCGTTAGGTACGGGTCGGTTGTCCATTCATCACGGATATCGGCAATATATGGAATCCCGGTCTCATCCGATAACCGCCTACCAAGCAATTGCACGGAGTTAGGCGGTGATGTAGCCATTATCACATCCGGTTTTTCCTTTGCGATAATCTTAATCGCCTTGCGATACGCGAAATAATTCCATGAAACCTCGTTCGACGGTATCAAAAAGCGGTTGCGGAACGGTTCGAAAAATACCCGAGCCGGACTTCCCCGGAACAACGGCAGGCGGGTGAGGTCCGGGTAAAACGTCCTGTATATTTCCGCCTCTTCCGGTAGTTCCTCAAGCAGGCTTTCATCCCGAACGTATGATTTAACATTATCCGGATTGATGGTTAGCACAATCGGCTTCCATCCCGAATGCGGAAGGTATTTAACAAACTTCAGCGGCCTTTGCACGCCGCCCCCGGAAAGCGGAGGAAAATAAAACGCTATTATCAGAACCTTCTTCACTGCAGGTAACGCCCCATACTATCTAAAATTCTCCGCGCCGCGTTTTCTTCGCTGTTTTTCATGACAATCAATTCAAAATTACTATTCAAGGGTTTCCATATATTCATAATACGTTCATCCCGATAGACAATTAGCCCCGGAGTGCCCGCGCAGTCCGCCAGATGTGACGGGCCCCCATCATTGCCGATAAATGCCTTCGCCCGGGAAATTAAACAAGCGGTTTCTAAAAGGGGCATACCGCATGCGGAATAAGCATTTTTTCCCAGTTTGCCGCATATTTCATCTACCACATCTTTTTCCTCATTACCGCCAATAACCACCATGTCCAAAACGTATTTCTCAACAACTTCATGTCCAATTTCAACAAACATTCCGGGGCCTATACCATCACCGTAACCGGAACGCCATCCGGCATGAAAAACTGCAAAACTCTCAATCCCCCTCGACTTTAAAAATTCATCGGTTCCCCTTTCTTCATTTTCCGAGAACCATATCTCCAGGTCATTATTCTTCACTTCAATACCCAATTGACTCATCATATCATTGTTAAGTTCTATTATATGTTTCTCTTCGGAATATGGAACCGTATCGGTCAACTCGAAGGGCATAATTCCTTCGGTTCTATACCCAATCCTCCGGGGAATGTCCGCGTAATACGCGATAGCTTCGTTTCTGAAGAATCGTTTTAGCAAAACCGCCGTGTCGAATCTTTTCTTCTTCAATTCCCGGACAAATGAAATAGTCTTTGAGGGCGAACGATGTTTTCTCCGTTTGTCGTAAACGATCAATTCATCAACATGCGGACAGTACCGGAAGATCTGTTCCACCACCGGATCGGCTATCAATGCCAGGAAGCATCCGGGGTGCTTTTCCTTAACCGCCCTTATGGCCGGAATAGCCGCTATTGAATTCCCAATCGACGCGTTGCGGAAAACAACTATTCTTTCATCATTCTTCATCATTAGTAATTTGCTGAGAGCGGCATGTTCTTGAATCCGTCGAAGCGGGTTCAGTTGCGAAGCGAGGGTTAGCAGGTGAGCCCGCTCATCAACCGCCTTTCCTGTACACAAGCATAACATAACCGCTTAAAAATCTGCCGTTTATTTTCCTCAACAACCTCCACCTGTCGGTGAATAGCCTGCATACCTTAAGTAAAATCCTTATAGCCGAATTAATCAAGTTCTTCCGGTTCATTCGGAACATTTTCGGTTCGAAACCGCCGATGTATCCTTTGAACAAAGGTATCAAACGCAAATTCCGCTCTATAATATCCCACATTGAAAGTTCCATCACCTTCAAATTATGCCTGTCCAGTGTTTGCTTATCGAACCGCTTCATTATCCATCCGTTCACGCCCAGAAAATTAGGAAACCCGATTATGAGAACACCATCATCTTTAAGAAATCTCAAATGCCGCTTGACCACGTCGGTTATATCATCGAAATGCTCCACGAAACCGAGCGAATAGACCACATCGTAAGACGTAAAACGGTTAATTTCTTCACCGAACAAATCCGCCTCTATCACCTCGGCCTCCAACCCGAGAAGTTCGAAATTATGTCTTGTCGCCTCGCATCCCGTCGATGAATAATCCAGAGATGTTACCCTGCAATCGAACTCCCGGGCGATATACGCAAGATACTGCCCCGGCGCGCCGCCAATCTCCAGCACCCTTAGCTCTTTCTCGCTGGGTATATGGCGGCTGAGTGTATCGAGAATCTCATTTATATAAAGGTTGCCCGATGATTTTTTATGCTCCACCGGGAGTTTGAAATCATTCCAGTATGAATCCCAGTACTCTTTCTCCGTCAGCCGCCGCACGCGGAAACTCCTATATCGGAAAGCGATTCATCAACCAGATTCATTACGGTTTCCAGGTCCGGCGGTACCCCCAACTTATAATACACCCGGTGCTTATCACCCTTGGGGGCATAACGCGCCCAATAGGAAGCGAAAAAAATCGACACCGTGGGTATATCAAGCGCCGCGGCAAGGTGAAGCGGACCTGTATCCCCCCCAATATAAAGCATACTCCTGTCGACTACCGCCGCCAGACGGCGTATATTTTCGGGCAGTATGAACACTATATTTTCCGTCGATGAATATTCCGCAATATCTTCTTTCTCATCGGGACCATAAAGCATAACGATCTTTATCCCGTATTTCTCAACGATACTTTCCGCCAAAGCCATAAAGTTGCCAACTCCGTAGGATTTTACTCCCCTCCCGCCGCAATGCATAGCTATATACTGCTTTTCCCCGATTCCTTTCTCCTTCAACCACTGCAATGTCTCATCTATTTCCGTTTCATCAAGATACATCCGCATCGGATAATCAGCATAGTTAACGCTTCCCGCGACACCATCAAGCAACCGCGACTGCCTTAAAGGTTCGTAGTCATGCGGTGACGGATATTCCACCAGCTCATCGTGGTACAGACCGCTTCCCGGAAAATCGAAACCGATGACGCGGTTGCCATCGATGATAATACTCATTATAGCCACAGTTGTGCTGAACTGGTCCTTTGGATCCAAAACGAGTTCATAACTTTTTCGTCGTAGTCTGACCAACAAGCTAAGCAGCTTCCATGGTTTAGTTACATATTCCCGGTGGTGGAATGAAATAACATTATCGACATGCGGGTTATTGTCCAGCAGGCATGCGAAACTCCCCGGCGCGAATACGTCGATACTGCTCTCGGGGAATTGTTTCCGCGTCCTTTTTACCAATGGGGTGGCAATTACCAGGTTTCCAAGCCTTTTGTCAAGGCGGATTATCAATATCCTTCTTATATCGTTTTCTCCACGTTTCCTGCGGCGCAGAAACATCCTCAATATTTTAATCAGGAGATACTTCATTACTAACTGCCTGCCTGTAATGCTCTTTCAACCTAACATAAACTTCCGCGGGAGGGATATCCTCGATACACCGGAAATTAATGCACTTTTTCGGGTTGCAATCCAACTGGCAATCGAGACGCTGGCGAATGAAGGTATGTTTAAGGTCATCAGGCGGTGTCCAGTTTGATGGATTAATATGCCCTATAACCACAAAAGTCGGTACTCCCAATGCCACCGCGATATGTTTGGGACCATTGTCATTGCCGAAAAACATCTTCGAATGAGCTATATACGCACCGAACTGCTGAAATGAATTCACCTCCCGGAGTATAAAATCACCCTTAAGTTTCATTTTTATATCTGTCAGAAAGGGCGTTTCCCCGGGACCGCATAAAAGCATCGGCGTTATGTTGAACTCCTCCGTCATACGGTTCAGTACCCCGGCGAAATGTTCCGGCGGGTATCTTTTGTAGGGCCTTCTACTCACCGGAACAACGGCGAGCAACCCACTCTTGAATTGCCTTAAATCCGACGAAACCTTTTCCATTTCCTCATAGGGCACCATGAAATCGAGCCGGAGGCCATCATCCTTCACGTTGATTAATTTCAAAAGCTCCAATTTATGTTTAGCGGAATAATCATCCGGGTTTAAGTCTACGGGAATTTTGTTATAAGCCCAGCTCCTTCCTCTGCCCCCGAAACCGATTCTGATTTTCGCCCCGGTGGCATAGGCAAGCTTCGATGATGTCGGGCTGGAAAGAAAATCCACAACAATGTCATAACCATTGCCGCGCAGGGTTAAAGCGGTTTTTACCGCTTTGAGTAAACTCCCTTCCTCGAATTCTATTATACGGTCGATATGTTTATTGCCCTCGAGAATTCCCTTGTATCTTTCGCTCACTAAAAAATGGAGTTCGCATGTTGGATATGCCTTTTTGAAAGCGCGCGCCGCCGGCGTGCATAGAAGACAGTCCCCCGCCTGTTTTATCTGGATAAATAATGCTCTCCGGGGATACTGAAACACTTCCAATATACATGCCTCGGGCTACTGCTCTTTGCCCGCGCTTAAAGCGCCGGTGGTAAATTCTGTTTCGTAAAGACGGCTGTAAAGCGGGCACCGCCCCAGAAGCTCTTCGTGCGCTCCCGCGTCCACAATCACGCCGTTATCAATTACCACTATCTTATCGGAATTTACAATCGTGGAAAGCCGGTGGGCTATAACCAGCGTGGTGCGGTCCCTCAAAAGGTTGCTTACCGCCTCCTGCACAGCCCTTTCCGATTCGTTATCCAACGCGCTGGTGGCTTCGTCAAATATCAAAATCTGGGGATTATTCAAAATCGCCCTCGCTATGGCTATCCTCTGACGCTGGCCGCCGGAAAGCCTCGAACCCCGTTCGCCAACAAGCGTGTCGAATCCCTTCTCGAATCCCTCTATAAAATCCCTCGCGTTGGCCAGCTCCGACGCTTGTTTTATCTCTTCTATAGTCGCGTCCGGTTTGCCATAGGATATGTTGGCGGCGATCGTATCATTAAAGAGAATTATCTCCTGGGTTACTATCCCCAGAAGACCTCGCAACGACCTGAGGCTTAAATCGCGTATATCAATCCCGTCAATCGCTATCGAACCGCTGTCCGGGTCGTAAAAACGGGGGAGCAGGTCCGCCAGTGTGCTTTTACCTCCGCCTGAAGGCCCCACCAGGGCTACTGTTTTCCCCGCGGGAATCTCGAGGTTGATATCGCGTAGCACCGGAACTCCCTTCTCGTAACTGAAACTTACATTTCTGTACTCTATCCCCCGTTTAACTTTATCTACCTCCACCGCGTCGTCTTTTTCCTTGATAGTCGGCTCGTAATCCATTACCTCGAAAATCCTCGCCATTAATGCCGCGCCCTTTTTGATATCCGTGTAAACCTTCACATTGCGGGTAATGGGATGCATCATCGAAAAAAGCGCCGCCAGGAAAACCATGAACGACCCCGTGGATAATCCCGCCCCCGGGTTGAGGATAATCGTTGCCCCGTAATAAAGAACCGCGACCCCCACAACAGCTCCCATCAGCTCTGAGAACGGCCGCGCCAGCAAATCCAGACGCATCAATTTGACAAAACGCCTGTAATAATGTCCGGTAACCTTCTCGAACGTTCTCGCCTCGCGGTCGCCCTGCCCGAACGCTATCACAATCCGCGCCGCCGATATCTTCTCCGACAGGAATGATAGCGTATCCGAGACCGCCGCCTGCGCCCGCCCGGAATATTTCTTCAATTTATGCCCTATACGTCCCACGAGTATCATCAACGGCGGCACCACCACATAGGCAATAAGCGAAAGCTTCCAGCTTATGATAATGGTCATTGTCAAAAATACTATAATCTGCATCGAGTTCTGGACTATCTCGGCCACATTGGCAATGGTGAAAACCCGCACCGCGGCCACATCGGATATCATCCTGGTAACCAGTTCCCCCGATTTGAACTTATGATGGAAATCCAGCGACTGTTTCTGCAGGGAACGGAACAGGTTGTTGCGCAACAGCATCACCATCTTCTGTTCCAGCCCCACGAAAACCACCTTGGACGCGTAATCCGACGATGTTTTTATAAACATCAGCAGAACCGCCCCGAGGCACAGGAATTCGAGCACCGAAAGGGGGGAATTGGCGGCAAGAATTTCATCGAATCCGCTCTTAAAATAACTTCCGATTTTATCGAGCCCGCCCTCGGCATACAGCTCCGGCGCTTTATCAATAGTACTGCCGATAAGCTCGAACACCTGCGTGTAAACGGCATCCTCGCTTTCAGCCACGGGAGCCTGCGGTTTCCCGGCGAAAACTTTCTCGAATGCCGGGTATAGCATGGTCAGTGAAAATCCCGATGACAGCGCGAAGATAACCATCAGGAACAGCCCTAACAACGCTATGTACCAGTAGGGCTTTAGATATACGAGTAATCGTCGGTAGTATTCCATAATCCACGGATTTAATTAAGTTTACAAGCTCCAATAATAAACAACAATGCCCCAAACAGCAAGCCCGTTTTACGATTATCGGCAATTCTAACTTCTATCCACGGACAGTCGGGGAGCCTTCTGTCATTCCCGCGTAGCGGCTTGGTGAAAAATGAGCTACGTGTGGCATGTTTAGTTTACCTCGATTTATCGAGGTAAAATAAGCATGTTAAGTTCAAGAAACATGTTCTTTGAATAAACAGCATATCCTTCCTGTTATTCCCGCGAAATAGCCAGAGGCTATCAAGAGCGGGAATCCATTTCCCCCTTGACCCGTGCGCGGCGTACGTCCCCGCTTGACGTTTCCAATACTGTGCCCGGCAGGTCTCCTGACCTGCCGGGAATAAATTAGATGAGTAGGTCACCGAATACAAAGCGGCCTGCATACCCCGGTTTAGGCAACACAAAATCTAATTACATCTGGATGCTTCCAATACTGTGCCCGGCAGGTCTCCTGACCTGCCGGGAATAAATTGGATTCTTGACTATTA
>WJIJ01000159.1 GCA_014730345.1 Candidatus Zixiibacteriota bacterium
ATGCTAAAAGTCCGGTTCTAAATTCTAAAATTTAGATTTAAAATTTGGAGTGGGGGATAATGAGGATATAAATCAGACGAGAATAACTACCTGTACCCGTACGCCGCTAAAAGGCTGTCGTGTTCGTGCTTGTTGACGAACTCTCCATAGCGGTATATTTCCCAATAGTGGGGATGCAATTGCAGGTCAATGTCGGATTGGGTGTATGGCCTGTCTACCCCGCCTTTTTTCATTACTTCTTTCCAATGCATTTTATATTCCGTAAGCTTAAGTAACTCAGCGCTTATAGGATTGAAATCCCTCGAAAACCAGAAGGATATTGAATATGAAAGTTCTGCCTGCCAACGTACGTCGGCATGTCCGCCATCCGGGTCGCCCAGCCCCGAGCTTGGATTCAATCCGGTTATTCTCATATTGGCAACCCCGTCTCTCCTTTCAAACTCCGGATGCGCCCGGTAGACACAATAGACCTTCTCACGGGCGCTGTCGGAATAATCACCCGGGTATGGCATAGCCTGTCCTCCTTTGAATCGGGGGTCCAGGGCTATTAGAACGGCGCTCCATTCCATGCCATTGTTTATTCCATGAAATATCAGTTCCTTCAGCGTGTCATCATCTATATCCATAGCGCCGTTGTAATGCAGATGTCCCGGATGCCAGTATTCGAATAGAGTATCCGCGTCAAGTTTCAGCAGAAGGACTTGGGTCGGGTAATACCATTTGGAGCTGACTGCTAAAATCTCCAGCTCGCCGTCATCGTTAAAATCTTTGATATCGAGATAGCGCACTGCGGAAATGGGGTCATCCGTTGAGTAAATATTAGGATGAGCGACAGTTACCTCCCATTTGATACTGCAATCGGGCTTGTAGCACATTACTTTGCCATACGCCGTTTCGCCTCCATCTGGATCCATCGGGGTTGCGCCCGTTCCCATGATAAGCTCTTTAAATCCATCGTTGTCGACGTCTACAATAGAAGAAACCTTTGTCGCGCCATAAGCGTGATCCGGCATCGGCGTTGCGGAAGTAAGGAAATACTGGTGCTTTCCCGCGTAACTGGAATCGATGATTTCTCCTTTTGCGTTGTAAAAAATTATCCATGTCGGTTTTTGATAACCGAGCTTTTTATAAGTAGAGTCGGTTCTGTCCCAGCTTAAGATGTCATGATATCGAAAATCATAGGTGGCGAAATGTTTATCCGCTGGATTCTCACCGAATATTGAATTATATCCAATCGTCCCGGCAATAATGAGTAAGACAAAAAGTATGTAAATTTCGATCCTGCGCTTGATGTCCGTTCTGCGGTCATCTCTATAGTTGCTTTCGGCTTTAGCCGGTTCTATTCTTAAAGATACTGCTGTCCCTTTGCCAGGCTCCGACTCCGCCTTAAACTCACCATATTTCTCCACAACCGCTATCATATCCCGGCGGACTCCGATACCCGAACCGCCTTTTTTGCCATGGGTGAAGCCGTGGTTGGTAAAATTGGCCAGCGTATATTCGTCCATACCAATCCCGTTGTCAGAGACCGTCATTTCGACGGATTCGATCGCGGCTTTATTCAGGGAAATTTTTACCGTTTTATTTTCGGGATCGGCGGCGATGGTTGCTTCCATCGCGTTGCGGATGATATTGGTTATCAGTTCACGGATAACAACATAGTCTTTATTCGGGAAATAAATATTCCCCACCGACTCATCGATTTCGCCGCTGTCCAACCGTACCTTCCCTGTAATTATTTGTTTTTGGAATTCTTTGCGCATGCGGGCAACGGCGTCGGCCGCGCATTTTCCCAGTGATGTCAAATGACGTGACGCAATAGCTTCCACGGCGCCATCGAGGGATTTGCGGAAGGATGGCAGAGCCTCGGCATATTCACGGCTCAGTTCGCCGTTTCGGCTTGACGCCCTGATTTTCTTTCTCAGCCGCAGTAAACGTTTAACCTGACTGTTGAGCTTTATCCCCTGTTTAAGGCTTATACCTGCCGCGGCGATAATATCCAGCGCTTCCCCGGAGTTGGCGATAAGTCTATTCAGGTTATCGAGATAGAGAGATTTATTGTCTTTGGTTACGGCTTCGAAAACAAAAGCGGGGTCATGTTTGAGGGAATGCTTGATATCCCGCAAGCGGTTTATATCTTCAATGGAGGCACTTGCAAGCAAAATGCGTTTTTTGAGGTAACGAAATATAAACATTTAGTCCATAGTAAAAAGTATTCTGCCCCTGGGGCCTATCAAGTGCGGTAATTATATAAAATTCCAAAAATGACGGCAAATACTTTTTATAGCGATTGATTACATTTTCTTTCAATATGTTAGAATTATATTAATAATGAGAAATGATTCTTTTTTGACTTGCCAAAGCGGATATTTTTGTTAAATTATACCACCGATTGTTAAATGGAATTTATACCAATGTAACTCTATTTCAGGTGGTTATTTAGATTTGGAATTAAAGCATTATTCAACAGCCATAACTGCGCTGTTATCAGTATTACTTATTGCGGTTTCCGCCAATGCTATAGATGACGAAAGCAAAAATGCCAATATCGGCAATATCTCATTGCATGTAACCAATTATGGTCTTATCGGGGACGGCTTTAATATCGAAGATGTTCCCAGCGGTGAGTACCCCAAGGATTCGGGAATCGAACATATTTTTGACGGCGCTCTCTGGATAGGAGCTTTAAAAGGGGGTGAACGGTATGTAACCACCGGCGCCCATGATGTGTCATCCCTGAATTACGCTTCCGAGAATTTCGAGTTTACCACCTATGATGAAGATGTCAACGGCAACGGCGACCTCGACCCTGGTGAAGACCACAATGGCAACGGCGTCCTTGATATTTACCGGATTCTGGAGAGGTCATCACTGCCCACATCGCAGTATTATGACCCCAATGCAGTCAGCCATCAGGATTTGATATGCGATTTCGCCGATACCAATACGATTATTCCCCAGAGTGGCGAGGAGATTCCCAACCATCGGCCAATTGGACTTACGATTCACATGGAAGCCTACGCGTGGTCGACATCTTTTGCTGATGCCTTTGTGATTTTGCAGTATGATATTACTAATGTATGGGATGACACCCTGACCGATGTTTATGTCGGAATGTTCGCGGATTTAATGGTCGGCAACACCAATTTCACTCCCACCAGCGGGCCTAATCGGAGCTGGAATTACCGCGATGACGGCGATGGATGGATTGACAGCTTATTAATGAATTACGAATGGGACTACGATGGTGATTTCGGCAATGCCGAGAGTTACGGCGGAATAAAATTCCTTGGTTGCACGCCATCTTTCTACGAGCCAACCTTTGGGGACACAATATTTTATAATGATTCTGCCAGTGTGAATTTCTGGTTCTGGCAGTTCCGCAACAACAACGACCCGGTTTTCTTTTCACCGATAACCGACGGTCAGAAATATGAAAAGATGTCTACGGGGCTTAATCATGTAAACGGCTGGCGCGACCTGCCTTTCGCGCAGGGCGGCAACAACCGCATCACGCTCGTTTCGGTAGGGCCGTTTCCTCAAATACTTCCCGATTCCTCTATACAAGCTGTTTTCGCCTTTGTATGCGGCTCCAAATACGGTGATGACCCGGTGGAACTGGATACCGATCGCTCTAAAACTGAACTAATGCGAAATGCCCGCTGGGCGCAGGTAGCTTATAATGGTGAGGATACAAACGGCAACGGAATACTCGACCCGGGCGAGGACGGAAACGGAAATGGGATGATTGACCGTTATAATCTCCCAGCCGCTCCTCCGGCGCCGAGATTACGAATGGTGCCCGATGCCAACCAGGTCACATTATACTGGGATGATTCCCCGGAGACGGCAATAGACCCGGTAAGCAACGAGATGGATTTTGAAGGGTACAGGATTTACAGGGCGCGGATATCCAACAAAGCAGGCGCTCCCTCCTTTAAAGAATCATTCAAGCTTTTATCGGAATATGACAAGATAGATGATTTTGCCTTCAACATAGGGCTTGAGCAGATTACCATGGCTGAACCCGATACGGTAAACGGGATTGTTTATAAGTATAAATATGTATCGGACAGGCTCCTCGACGGCTGGCAGTATGCATTCGCGGTTACTTCTTTCGATACCGGCGATCCGGTCAATGACCTGCAGAGCCTGGAATCCAGCGTACTGGAAAACGCCCAGAGGATAATCCCCGGACCTTCCGCGCAGAGTTCAGCCAACCGCAAGGTTACCGTTTTTCCGAATCCTTATAAAGTCTCCGCGATATGGGACGGACGGAAGTCATCGGGAATCAAGGAACGTGAACGGATGGTTCATTTTGCCAACCTTCCGGAGAAATGCCAGATACGTATCTACAGCCTTGCCGGGGAACTCGTCCGCAAGATAGAACATGACGGCGCCGTTTACGATGGTTCTGATATTTCCTGGTATGACCAGTATGCCGGCGACAGCGCCCATTTCCCGGGCGGGATACACTCATGGGACCTGGTAACCGACCATGACCAGGCGGTAGCTACGGGATTATATATATATACTGTTGAGGATTATGCATCAGGAGATATACAAAAGGGGAAAATGCTAATAATCAAATGATTAAATTTTATGAAAACAGGTTACAATTACCTTTAAAAAATCCCCAAATTAATTATTATTTATTATATTTGGAATATGCAGTGAAAAGACAAAATAGAAAAGAAAAATATAAATTACAAAATATTTAAAACTCGAAGGAGGAAGCGAATTTTTATGCGAACGAAGTTATTTATAATAATCGCTGTTATATTAATGGCGTTTGGTGGTGATGTCTACGGACAGGAACGTTTAAATGTCTGCGACATTCAGGAAGTTCCTGTGGGTCGCGACTCGAGCTTTTACACGGGCGACACCGTAATAACATCCGGTATCGTTGTTGGCGGAACCGGTTTGTATTACGCCGGCGCCGGTGTTACTTTTTACATGCAGGACCCGGAATGCAACCGCGACGGCGACCCGTTTTTTAACGGGGAGTTCTCCGGTATTATGGCTTACAATCCGGAAGCATCGGGATTCCCCGACCTTTACCCGGGGGATTCAATCTCCGTGGAAGCTTTGGTATCCGAGTATGTCTGGGTACCTCCACCGGGAGTAGACCAGGTAGTTCATACCGAGTTATTTATTGTTGATGAGGGATTTACCTTCCATTCCTATGGTAATCCAGAACCCCCTCCCATCGATTCGGTGGCTGTAGCCCATTTTGATTCGATTGGGGGAGCCGACAGCCTCGGTGAACGCTACGAATCGGTTCTTTGTAAAGTATACAGTTTAAAAATTGATAGTGTTGTCAACTACACAAATACTTGCACATGGATATGTTCTGACAGTATAACCGGGAATATCTGTTATGTGCGAGAAGCATCAGATTCTATTGATAACGATTTCCGTCCCCCTCCGGGAACCATATTCACCTGGGTAACCGGCGTGGTATATCATCGTTTCGGACTATATCATCTCCAGCCGCGTTATATGAGAGATTTCAGTTTTGACAATGTTGGTCCTATCATCGGAAGCCCGGAGACAGTTCCGGAATACCCAATGTACGGGGATGATATTGATTTCAGGGCATTGATACTCGATCCTGATGGCGAAGTCGAGGAAGCATCGTTATTCATGCGGACAAATATCAACGAAAACTTCGATCAATACGATATGGAGCCATACGAGGAAAACCGCTGGCATTATGAAGCGCCAAGTTCGATGTTCGAAGCCGGCGACCGAGTTGATTATTACATGTTTGCCTCTGACAACGAAGGCAATCCGAGTTATAACCCCACTCACGCCCCGATCTCGTTCTATTCATTTTTCTACCAGCTCCCGCAGGATGCCACAATCGCCGAAATTAAGGCGGACCTTGATGGCAATTACGAACCTGACAGCCTGGGTAAAGCGGTAGGTGTGGCCGGTATCGTAACCGCGTACCAATTCGCTGATACATCCACCAATATCTATATCGAGGATGGAACCGGAGGCGTAAATGTCTATTACGGCGAGAACCGGATGAACGTAACCTATGGTGATTCCGTTTACCTGCAGGGTATTATCGACCAGTACAATGGTAAAACCGAGGTTGTGTTCTTCGATGAAGAGAGATTCGAGAACCGCGGTTCCGGGCATAGTTTCGATACCCTTACAATAACATGCGCAGACCTGGCGGATACAACCGGCGAACAGTATGAAGGCAAGCTGGTGCAGATACGCAATGTAACATTGTCTCCGGATCCGGATGAATGGCCGATACTGGGTGAATCGGCGACGATGACTATTACCGACGGCACCGGCGAAGCGGCGTTGCGTATCGACCGAAACACAAATATCGACGGCAATAGCGAACCTTCCTCCCCGATGCATATCGTAGGGGTGGTCGGCCAGTATGATTACACCAGACCTTATTCGGGGGGTTACCAGTTACAGCCTCGTGAATACGCCGATTTCTCACCGGCAGTTGGAATTGGGGAAGACGATGACGGGCTTCCCAAAGTATTCGCCCTTCGCAATAACTATCCGAATCCTTTCAACCCGGCGACCTCGGTTGGATTTGACCTGCCGAAGGATTGTACGGTTGCTATCAACGTGTTCGATATCATGGGCAGAAAGGTGAAAACGCTTGTTGATGCTCCCATGTCCGCGGGCGTATATGAAATCGCCTGGGACGGCACCAACGAGAGCGGCAGAAAAGTTTCCAGCGGAATCTATTTCTACAAGATGAACGCCGGTGACTTTAATGCCGTGAAGAAAATGACCTTGTTGAAATAAACGGAACTTTCAGGCGGCGGGTATCGGCCCGCCGCCCCAATATGTGAAACTCAATAGCGCAGGACATCGGGTTTGAGAAACAAAATATCATTATTCGTTCTAACAACGTTGGTACTCTCAGTGCTATGGGGCTGTTCCGAGAAAAAGGATAATTTGCTTAATCCCAACCAGCCGCCGGAAACCGGTTTATTCCTGAGTTTTCCGGACACGCTCCCGGATTCCCTGGCGATGCCCGATACATCGACATCCACCAAGATCATATTCTGGTACGGCGATGATATCGACGGCGAAGTGGCTGGTTTTTACCATGCCTGGGATGACACATCGTCGGATACCGCGTGGACCTACACTGAAGAGAACATGGATACTTTTTATGTTCCCATACGGGAAGCGTACGGTGAGTTTACATTCTACGTAAGGGCTGTGGACAACGAAGGAGATGTGGACCCCACGCCGGCTTACGTTACATTTCCCATAATAAACTCTCCGCCGTCTATGAATTTTCCGGTGGATTTCGTTCAGAATTATTCAAGCGAAGATTTCGTTAGTTTCACCCGGATGACATTCGGGTGGAGCGGAAGGGATCCCGATGGAGATGAAACGATAGTCAAATACGAGTATTACCTTGGTGACGATACGACCCCTGTTGATTCGGCATCTTTTGACACACTTGGTTGGCAGGACCTGCCGGTATCGCCGACCCAACTAACCCTGACCGATATCACTCCCGGAGAGCACAGGGTATTTTTCAGGGCTACGGATATAGCAGGGGCTAAGAGCGAAGTAATTTACTATCCCGATACCACCGGTTCGTGGACGGTTCAGGCGCCGGTCGGTGATGTCCTCTATGTCGACGACAATGATTATTTCTACCAAAATGAATCCGTTTACTTCGATGTTTTAAATTCGCTTTACGGCGAGGGCAACTATTCCTCGTGGAATATCGAGGAACGCACTTATTATGACCCGTCGGATATGATAGAAGTATTCAGCTTTTTCGATATAATCATCTGGAACAGCGGTTCTTACCCGCATTTCAATGAGTCGCAGGCGGCTTTAAACAGTTTCATTTATGGTGGCGGAAAACTCTCGGTATCAACTACCTATGCCGGTGAGGATACAACCATCTTCGGTTTTCTCCCCATTGATTCGGTTACCCAGACCAATATAGTCCGCCCCTGGGATTTCTATTCCCAGAACAGCAATTACCGGAATTTAGAACCGTCCCAGCCGGTATCCTTTACCTTTGGATTTGAACCGGCGTGCCCGGAATTCTTTAAAACCGAACCGGATACATCAGTTGCGCTTCTCTACCGTGTAGCCGATTCAACCGACGGTGAGATTTGCGGGGTTAAATGGCCGGCGCAGGACCCGAGAGTAATATTGTTTTCATTTACCATACACGAATGCCAGGTAGATAGCGGATTCCAATGGTTGTTGCCCTATATACTGACCGAGGAGTTTTAGGCATGCTGAAGTTAAAGGGAATATTAGTAATTGCTATAGCAGTCTCATTTTTTGCGGTAACCGGAATAGCGCATGCTCAAGGCAAGGGTTCCATCGAAGGAAAGGTCTATGACGCCGAAACGGGCGAACCTCTGCCGGGAGCTTCAGTGCTGGTCAAGGGAACATACCTCGGCGCTCCCACCGATTTCGAGGGGGAGTATAGAATCCGGAAGGTTAATCCGGGCACCTTTACCCTGGAAATCACACTTATCGGCTATGCCAAGGTGATTCAGACGGGAGTGGAAGTGAAAGAGGGGGAGACTACAATTATTGACGTGGAGATGAAATCAACCGCTGTGTTTACGGGCCAGGAAGTTGTGGTGGTAGGCGAGAAGCCGTTGCTGGATATAGAAGCTACGGAGAGCCGTACTACGATTAATTCCAGGGATATAGAAGTATCGACCATGGAGAACCTGAACGATATAGTTGAGAGCCAGGTTGGCGTAGTCCGGCAGGGAAACGAGATACATATCCGCGGCGGGCGCGATTACGAGAATTCCTATATAGTCGATGGAATTTCGGTCCAGGATCCGTTCTCCGGCGGTACGGCGGGTCTTAATGTCAGCGCCAAATCGGTAGAAAAAGTAGAGATTTTAACCGGCGGATTTAACGCGGAATACGGACAGGCCATGTCCGGAGTTATCGAGGTAAAGACTAAAGAGGGAAGCAAGCGTTTCGAAGGTTCGGTTACTTATAAAACCGATGATATCATGGTCAGCGAGGGTAATAACACCGATGTATTCGATATCAGCCTTTCGGGACCGATGCCGCTAAGGGGTATGACCTTCTTTCTCTCAGGTTATTCACTGCTTTCCGATACATACCTTCCCCATTCCAATAATCTTTATTCCTCGCTCGCCGATGGAGATAACTGGGCAATTAGAGGCGATAATAATTATTCGATTTTGGGCAAGGTAATCTGGAAAATAAAGGAACCATACAAACTGGTATATTCTTACAGCGCGTCGTTGGGAATAGACCAGGGATTCAAATCAAACGTCTATGATAATCCGGATCCATCTTATGACGCGTTTCCTTATGAATATGAATTCAACCTTGATAACTATAATACTTTCACCAGGATTTCCAATAAGCACACCCTGAACTGGACGCATATAACATCGCCGAAATTTTTCTATGAAGTAAAATTTTCCAAATTCTTCACCCAGCTTAGAAGCGATGTTGCCGGTAAAAATTGGAGCGAATACGAAGAGCCTATCGATATAAATCCGATTAACTATTTCCCGGTCGTAGTTAACGGTGACACTATAGGATATGCCATTACTGCAGGAGATGGTTTCTACGATTACGGCGACGGCGACAAGTGGCATGACCATTATGTCGACCAGTACACGGTACAGATGTCGGCTTCTTATTCTCCCGGGGAACGCCATGTTTTCAAAGCCGGTATAAACAATAACTGGCAGGAAATGCAGATGATAGATATCTACCAGCCCTGGGTGAACAGTTCCACCGGGTTGGGATTGAATCATGATATCTACAAAGTATTCCCTTCTTATGGAGCATCGTATATCCAGGATAAAATCAGTTTTGGAGGATTGATAATAAATGCCGGTTTAAGGCTTGATTGGTGGTTCCCGGGCAAATATGTTGACGATGCCATCAACGACACATCAATAAGCACTATCTCGCCGCAGTTGCGCCAGCAATATGAAGATGATACTTTCGAGATGTTCGGCCTTCACGGCAAAGCGCACCTTTCGCCAAGGCTGGGCGTATCCCACCCGATATCAGACCGGATGATGCTATTCTACTCTTATGGACACTTTTCTAAACTGCCCAAGCCCCAGAGGGTTTATGCTAAATTAAGGGGAGTATCCGAATCGACTTACCAGCTTTTCGGAAACCCGAATTTGAACCCGGAGACGACTGTATCTTATGAGTTGGGCGTTCGTTATGAACTGACCCAGAACGACGTGCTCAGCGCGACGGCGTATTACAAAGATATTTTCGATTATATCGCCGCCCAGCGCATCCAGACCTCCGGCCGCACCGGTTCATCCAGTTTTCTGATGTATTTCAACCTCGATTATGCCCGGAGCCGGGGTATAGAAGTAGAGTACAAAAAACGCGCCGGAAATCATTTCTCCGCGGTACTGCAGACGGCATACGCCATCGCCACGGGCAAGAGTTCCTCACCTAAGGATGAGCTTCTTATCGCTAAAGGCGAGCTTGAGGAAAAATCGATCAAGGAAAACCATCTCGCCTGGGATCGTCCTTTCCGTTTCTCAGTGGATATCAACATCTTCAGCGAGGAAAACGACCCCATGAGAATACTTGGATGGAAAACCCCGGATGACTGGAACCTGTATTTCAAGTTCTTCTATCAAACCGGGAAACGCTATACGAGTTATAAGATTATCGAATCCGGTGACGGTTCCGTGCAGGAGATACCCAATCTTGATGACCCGTATGATCAGACAGGCGAAGACTGGCATTGGGTGGATATAAGTTTTCAGAAATATTTCCGCTGGAAAGGGATGAAGTACACTTTGTTCTGCGAGATAAACAACCTGTTCGATTCTAAAAATTCAAAGATAATAAATCCATTAACCGGCAAGGCGTATGAATATGGCGACCCGGTGCTGGAAAGTTGGAACGATCCTATAAATCCGGACCCTAATCCGACATATCCTTTCCCGTTTAATCCGGCAAGATACCTTGAACCGCGTAATATTATGCTCGGAGTAACGATGGAGTTTTAAATGCGATTGATGATGAAATCAAAAGGGGTTTTAATAGCAGTTTTAATCTTATTGTTTGCCGCGTCTCCGATTTACGCCTGGCAGATATTTCCTGACCTCGGAGAAGAGCGGGTAGGGACATCCGCGGCGACCTTCCTGAAAATAGGAGTTGGAGCCCGGGCGGCGGCCATGGCCAACTCATACGTGGCGGTTGCTGATGACGCTACATGTCTGTATTATAACCCGGCGGCCATGACTCTGCTCCCGGGCAACAATATGGTTTTCAGCCATAACCGTTGGTTTGTGGATATAAAACATAACTTTTTCGGATTTTTCAAGAGCTATTCCAACCTGTCGCTTGGTGTTTCGGTAATATCCCTGACTACCGATGATATGCCGGTTACCGACGAGTACCATCCTTTCGGAACGGGTGAATATTTCGGCTATTCCGATTTCGCCGGCGGTTTGTCATTCGCGTACACCATGACCGAGTATTTCAGTTTCGGGCTTACGCTGAAATATGTACAGGAAAATCTCGATGATTTAAAGGCCAAGGGATTTCTTTTTGATTTAGGAACTTATTACCGCACGGGTCTGGGTTCTACCCGGTTCGGCGTGGTTCTTCAGAATTTCGGCAACCGGATGGGACCGGAGGGTACTCACAACCTGGAAGTTTATGGTGGGAATACCATATCGCAGGAGTACCAGAAGTTTTCTCCGCCCACGGTTTTCCAGATAGGTTTCGCTTTCGAGCCGTTCCAGACACCATTCCACCGGATTACCCTGTCATCGCAGTTGAATCATCCAACCGATAACGCGGAGCATATTTCCATAGGCTCGGAGTACGCCTTCAATGAGACTTTCATGCTTCGCGGCGGATTTACGATAAACTACGATGAGGAACAATATTCACTGGGCGCCGGGACCAAACTTAATCTCGGATTCGGAAACCTCCGGGCAGACTATGCTTTTGTATCATACGATAAATTAGACAATACTAACCGTTTCACCTTTACCGCGTCATTCTGATATGGGAAGATTTTTAGTAATTACCGGAATAATAGCATTGCTCTTCGCTTCAAGTTGCGGGGAAAAAACCATTGCGCCCACTCCTAAAGATTCGGATAGAGAAAATCTTGAAGATACATTATACATTCCACTTTCGCCGACATGGGATTCTGATCATGGATATAGCTTTTCGGCGCCGCAGGATGTGCATGTGGGCAGGGATACCTATATCTATGTGTGCGATACCGGCAATAACCGGGTATTGAGGATGGATGCCGGTGGAACCGTGCTGGGCGAATACACCGGAATTCCCAATCCTACCCAGGTAACCCAGGATGAGTTGATGCGGCTGATCGTGGTCAACGATACCCGCGATGTCTATAAAATTGATTTAGGTCCCACCGGCGACGGGGCTGTACATCTATGTTACAATGGGTCCACGGCTACCGATTCCGGTTTTGTGAACGCGTCGGAGGTATTTACCGGGGTAACCGATTTGCCCGGTTACGATAAAACATACCTTTTATCGGTATCTTCCAGCTTGATAACCACCGGTAAGGTAGTGATGATGATGGGTGATACACTCGGCGGTTTCAATGATACGATTTTGGACAGCGTTATCGAATCGGTTACCAATGATACCCTTTTCAATCCCGTGGTTGAATACGGTTTAGGCGCCGGATACGCCGCTTCTCCCAATGGATTGTATTCTTACACCCGCAATGACTCCATTTATGTTTTGATGACCCAGGACTCATCGACTTTTAAAACCCAGTTGCTGACCATCAGGAACTGGTATTACAATGTTTACCGCTTCGTAAGTTCATTCAACCCCACTAATCAACCAGATATCTACCAGCTTGATTTCTTCGATCAACCGGAGGATGCCTGCGCGGATTTAGCCGGAAATATATATATTGTGGATGCCGACGATGACGCCGAGTACGGCGCTTACAAGTTTAACGCCAAGGGCCAACTCCTGGAGAGTTTCGGCGAAAACGGCAGCGGGCCCGGCAATTTGGATTCCCCAATGGGAATAGCCTATGATGAATTCAGCGACCGGAACACCGTCTATATTGCCGATACCGGCAACAACCGTATAGTCCGCTTTAAATTGAATACAGATTTGGAATAGGATATATTGTTGAAAGGCTTATTCAACAGGTTCTTTAACCGTAGCCTGCTCTTCTTTGTTTTGTGAAATCAGCGCGTTTTCACCCTTTTTCTTCATCACTATCCTTTTACGTTTCTCAAGTTCTATCATACTATTGTAAACGCGCCAGCGGTTATTCTGTGGAAAATTCTTATCTTTCAGAGCAGTCTTGGATGTGAAATTGTTAGAAACCCATGGCTTTTTACTTTTCATTGTTATGCCTGCCCTTGTCCATAATTAATATCGTTATTCACTATTTATATCGACGCGAATAATAAGCATTTTAGTATAGTATCTCCGGTTGTAGTTATAAAAATAACGGCATATTCTATAAATATTAAAAAATTCAATCTGTAATATTTCAGGATCGGCTCGTTTTAAAAAATGTGATATTTTTCACTTGACTTAATAATATTATCATATTACTATACTATTACTATTTAACTAAGGTTTAAGAATGAAACTTTCGACACGCGCTCGATATGGCCTCAGGATGATGGTTGAGCTTTCCCGCGAACTCCGCGAGGTTGAACTTGTTCAACTGGGTAAGATTGCCCGTATCACGGGTCTTTCCGAGAATTATCTTGCTCAACTGGCAATTCCATTAAAAAGCAGTGGTTTGCTTATTGGAGTATCCGGCAAAAACGGAGGCTATAAATTGTCCCGCCCGGCGGCATCCATAACCATAAGGGAGATAGTGGAATCGGTTATAGGTCCAATGAACTTGACCGATTGTATTGAGAATCCTGATATATGCATGAACAGCAGTTTTTGCGAAACACGCATGATTTGGGCGATATTGAGCGGTTTAATGACCGAAACTCTCGAGAAATATTCGCTCGAGGATTTGATAGATAAAGAACGCACGGATGAGATAAGAAAAGAATACGCGCACATGCCGCTTTTATACCCGGACCGGATTATGTCCGGGGCCGCGGATATGGAAGAGAGCGGTTGTCCTACGAAAATAAACAGCAAAATTAGATAGTGAGGTTGTCAGCAAATGGAGGTAATTCAGTACGTAACTATAGCATCGGTTTTGATAGCTTTTCTCGCGATAATTGTTAAGGTAATTAAATACGCGACCGCGCCGGAGAGCATGAGATGGGAGCTGTATCCGGTACCTCATGAAAAGGGTCGCTCTGAATACGGCGGTTCCTATTTTGAGGAGCTTGATTGGTGGACTAAACCGAGACACTCGGATATGTTCAACGAGATGAAGGAGATGGCTTCGGAAATCATATTTCTGAAGGGTGTGTTGCATAATAATAAAAGGGTTTGGCGGTTCTCGTTTCCTTTCCATTTCGGCCTTTATCTTTGTATTGGCTGGCTGTTTTTATTATTGCTGGGCGGTATTATGGACGCGGTGGGCGTGGGAGTTTCCGCCGATGCCGGAGTTTTCGGGTTAGTAGTACATTACCTGACGGTTATAAGCGGTTATGCCGGATTGATACTTACCGGAATCGGCGCGTTTGGGTTGTTTGTTTGGAGGGTTACCGATTCCAACCAGAGGCCGTATAACAGTTTCGCGGAGTATTTCAATTTGCTTTTTATCGACGCGGTGGTCGTGCTGGCATTGATAACTCACCTGGGCTCCGACCCGGGTTTCGCGTATCTGCGGGGATATGTAGCGGCTATACTAAGCTTCGAACCGGCTGTAATCCCAGGTACTCTCTTTGGAATTGAAGTTGTACTGATGTCATTATTAATTATGTATATACCGCTGTCGCGGATGTCCCATTTTGTGGCCAAGTATTTTCTCTATCACGCGGTGCGGTGGCATGATGAACCCAACGTCCGCGGCAGTAAAATTGAGAAGAGGTTGACCGAACTGCTTGGCAAGAAGATTAGCTGGAGCGCGGAACACATGCATCCGGGAAAGACCTGGGGCGAAGCAGTACAGGAGAAAGAAAATGAGCAATAAAAATATCAAGGTTAAGGATTTAGGCAAGAAAACCGACCGGGTTTACAACCTCGACGTTAAAGAACTCCCGAAGCTTCCCTATCCGTATGAGGATTGGGAAGACCCGGAGGTCCCGCCGGTCAAAGATATAAAGGCGGAAGGCAAGGATTTATCCCTCGATGGCATCCTGAACGTGGTCGTCCCCATACCGGAATCCGAGGAGAAAAAAGAAGAGCTGGTAGCGAAGTTCCTTGAAGGGGTACGCAAACTTCTCACTGTTGAGAACAACTGGACTTTTCTCAAGCCTTTCATGTTATCGATGGAAAACTGCGTCAAGTGCAACACTTGCTCGGAAGCATGCCCGGTGTATGAAATGAGCGGCGGCGCTGAGATATACCGTCCTCTTTTCCGTTCGGATGTCTTGCGCAGGATAATAAAAAAATACATTTCCCCCGGCGGAAAGCTTACTGCGCCATTTACCGGTTCGAACATTGATCTTAACTGGGAAACGGTTGCCCGGCTCGCTCAACTCGCTTACCGGTGCAACCTGTGCCGCCGATGCGCGCAGACATGTCCCATGGGAGTAGACAACGGTCTTATCGCTCGTGAGATTCGAAAACTGTTCAGCCAGGAGATGGGAATCGCTCCGGCGGAACTGCATACCGACGGCACTATAAAACAGCTAACCACCGGTTCGTCCACGGGTGTCTCACCGGTAGCGTTAATGGATCTCTTCGAGTTTATGGAAGAGGACATTACCGACCGAACCGGCTTAAACATCAAGGTTCCCTTCGATAAATCGGGAGCCGATATACTCCTGATTCACAACGCGGGTGAGTTCCTTTCCTGGCCGGAAAATATTGAAGCTTTTGCCATTATATTTGAGCTTGCAGGCGTAAGCTGGACTCTTTCCAGCGAGATGGTCGGCTACGATTCGGTAAACTACGGGCTTTTCTATGACGATGCCCAGTACGCCAAAGTAACATTGAAACATGCCGAAGTCGCCAAGAAATTGGGAGTCAAGAAAGTCGTGATGGGCGAATGCGGTCATGCCCACAAGGCGGTTATGGCTATTGGAGACCGTATCTGGTTAGGAGAGAGCAACATCCCCCGGGAATCATGCCTGGCTACCCTTGAAGATTTGGTGATGAATGAAAAGATAATGGTCGACCCGGAACGAAACGATTTCCCGATCACATTGCATGACCCCTGCAATGTTGTCCGCTCGATGGGCGTGGTGGAACCGCAAAGGCGGATACTGCGCAAAATAGCGCCGAAATTTCGGGAAATGACGCCCCATGGCGTACACAATTACTGTTGCGGCGGCGGCAGTGGCTTTGCTATTATGCAATCCAATAATTTCCCTAACTGGCGTTTCCTTCTGCCCGGGCGTAAGAAATTTATCCAGATATTGAACGCTTTCGAAAAAGAAGAATACGAACCCGGAGTCAATAAGTATGTTTGCGCTCCGTGCTCAAATTGCAAGGGGCAGATAAGAGACTTGCTCGAATACTACGACGCCTGGGAAAAGGCAGGCCTGCTTTATGGCGGATTAGTGGAGCTTATAGTAAACTGTATGACCGATGTCCGCGAAGGGTTCGTAGAATGGGAATTCCATTAAACCTCAACTAAGGAGTTATGGGACTTTCGGATATTTTCAAACCGGCTTACCGTTCGAAAGATCCTGAGAAACGCCTGGAGGCGGTGAAGGAACTTTCCGAACAGGATATTCTCGCCGAATTGGCGATGAAGGATAAATCGCCCCGCGTACGCATGGCCGCGATCGCAAGAGTCGAAGACCAGGGGTTGCTGATGAAAATCGCGCTTGACGGTGATGAACTGGACTCGCGAATCGCCGCGGTTGAACGTATTAAGTCGCAGGAAAAGATAGCGGAGATTATCAAGGCGAGGAAAAATTACGAACTTATGGGCGCGTGTTTTGCCCAGATTACCAGCAAAGCGATACTCGAGAAAATAGCTAACGACCCCGGTTATAACCGTTCGGCGAGACGCATCGCTATCGAGAATTACGCCGACGAATCTGTTCTCGCGGATTTCGAAAAACGTGAAGTTGACCGCTCGGAGCCTAAAAGCGCCGATGAGATTAGCGATTATATTCGCAAATACGGCGGAGATAAACTTGTCCGTACGCTGGGTAAATTCAAGGGAAGTAAGAATTCGATTATAACGCTTGGTAATATAGCCAATATGGGTGATGATGCTTCTCCGCAGGCGGTGGAATACCTTACCAGGGCATTGAAGCATTCAAACCCGGAGATATCGGATACCGCTGTCGAACAACTCTCGCGTTTAAAAGACCCCGATTTGATAGCCAGGATGGTTAGTATGATAGATGACGCCGGTCTGCATGGTAAAATCATTCAAGTACTCAAGAAGATAGACCATCCAGAAGCTCAGGAATTTTTGAAAAAATACGAATAAACGCATTACCCGGAATCTTGAAAGGAGGATGCGGATTGCCCAAAAAAATTCTCATTATCGATGACGAAGAGGATATGCGCATTTATATCCAGACAATTTTCCGTAAGGGCGGATTCGAGACCGAGATGGCCGTAAATGGAGAGGATGCCCTCGACAAACTCGATAATTTTGCCCCGGATTTGATAACTCTCGATATCCTTATGCCCCGTAAAAGCGGTTTGAACTTCTTTAAATCCCTGCGCCAGCGCGACGGGATGTCAAACGTCCCGGTTATCGTCGTCTCCGGCGTTACCGGCAACAGCGAATTTTTCGAAGATGAAGATGTTGGGCCTACCTATTTTATGGAAAAGCCCGTGGAACCGGATAAACTACTTGGAAAGGCGCGGGAATTGACCGGAGCCTGAGATGAAAGCTTTAGAGACTAACCCCCTGCTCAAAACATATTCCTGGACGATATCCTCGCTTTACAGGATAGCGCTGGCGGCGGCGGTTATCTCTATTATTTTAATTTCCCTTTCACTATTCGCTTCCCCGGTGGTTTTCGGTATTGTTGCTGCCGGTTTGGTTTTCGGGCTTGGTTTCGCGGCGCATCGGGTACGCCATTCCGGCGCGGCCCTCGATTACCCCGGTATCGATCGCTTTTTCCAGCAGGTACCATGCTACCTGTCCATCCAGGATAAAGATATGCGCATAATCCGCGCCAACAGACTTTTCAAAAACGATTTCGGCGACAACCTTATAGGAGAGCTTTGTTACAAGGCATATAAAGGTTCCGAGGAAGTTTGCCCAAATTGTCCGGTGTTGAAAACATTTGAAGATGGGCAAACCCACAGCACCGAGGAAACAGTTATTACCCGCAACGGCGAAGAAGCGCGGATGATAGTTTATACCACACCGGTTACCAACGAAGAAGGATCTGTTGTGGGCGTTATGGAGATGTCAACCAACATCACCGAGATAAAACGGCTTCAAGATGAAATAGAAGCCAGCCGGAGGGAGTTCCGCAATCTCTTCGAGATGGTCCCTTGCCTGATTTCAATTCTCGATAAGGATTTTCGTATCCAGCGGGTCAACAAACTTTTCGAGCAGGAGCTTGGCGACAGCACCGGCAAATACTGTTACGAGGTTTATCGCGGCTACGATACCATCTGTCCCGACTGCCATGCCCAGAAAACATTCGAGGACGGCCAGATTCACAATGGCGAAAAAACGCTAATTAAAAAGGACGGCACTGAAGCGCGCCTGGTGGTTTATTCAGCCCCTATCCTCGATGAAAAGGGAGAGGTTAAAGGGGTAATGGAAATGGCCACCGATATCACCGAGATAAAGAAATTACAGAGGGAATTGACCATGATGGGCAAAACCATAGCGGTGATGGCCCACCGGATCAAAAACATACTCATGGGTCTGGAGGGCGGTATTTTCGTGGTTAATACCGGTATGGAGGAAGGCGATGACGCCACGGTGAAGCAGGGATGGCAGATGATAGAGAGAAACGTGAAAAATGTCTCCGGTATCGTCAAAGATTTACTCTATTGCTCCAAGGAAAGGGAGATGAAATTCGATAGACTCGACCCGGCGGAAATTGTTCGAAATGTTTATGAACTTTTCAAAGGCCGGACCGCGAAAGAAGGCATAGAATTTAATTTCGATGTCCCCGAAACAATGCCCCGGGGCAACTTCGACTCCGAGGCTTTGCACAGCCTTTTTTCCAACCTGGTAACTAATGCGATCGACGCCTGCGTCAATGATTCCGCCGAAGGCAAGGAAAAGCATATCATCAGCCTCAGGGGCAGGATGAACGGCGACGGGGGCTACATCTTTGAAGTTGAGGATAACGGTTCAGGGATACCGGGGGTTGTGGGTGAAAATGTTTTTGAAGATTTCTTCTCCACCAAAGGGCGTGAGGGTACCGGTTTAGGCCTGCTGGTGGCCCAGAAAGTCGCCGAGGCGCACAAGGGCATTATTACCTTCTGTTCAGATGAGGGCAAGGGTACCACGTTCAAAGCGACATTCCCGAATAAATAAGCGGTATTTAATACGGCTATATCCCTATCCGGCCGATGAACGGGCTACGGAAATGGCCAAGAACCCATAGCGCGATTTATTTATAAAGTTTCGTGTGACGGTCCCCGGTGGCTCATTGACGCGTGACGCGAAATCCCGCAAGGGGCCGGGATTCCCCGGCAAAACTATTAATGTGCTCTACTTAATCAGCAACATCTTGCGAACGATATTTTTATCGCCGGCAATCATACGGTAGAAATATATCCCCGAAGAATATTCCGACGCGTTCCATTTGATGCTTTTATAACCAGCTTTTTGATAACCGTCAACCAGCGTGGATACCTTCTGTCCCATGATATTGTATATATTCAGTTCGACATCGGAGTCGACCGGCAACGCGTATTCGATAGTCGTAGCCGGATTGAACGGATTGGGATAGTTCTGGCATAACGCGAAATCAGCTGGCAAGGCGCTGTTTTTATCCTCAGGGGCACGGGTGACATAATCATGGAGCCTGTGCTGGCGGGTCATATCATGCCCGAACATTTTCCAATCGACGCCGGCAAGCCCGGAGGAGTGTTTTATATCGAAAGCAAGAAGATTTTCATGGTTCTGCCTTAAACCAACGATTATCTCGATATCGCCATCGGCGTCGAGGTCGGTCAATGCGGGAGTTGAACTGGTTAGAGTGCCGTTTACCGGAATCGGGAAGTTGGTCATGGGCATACCATCGTTTTCGAAGCCGTAAATAACGCCGTCGGTAACAGCCAGGATAATTTCATACTGGTTGTCCCCGTCAACATCGGCTATCAGCGGCGAGGAACTGACGGTACCTCCAAGCGCGGCGGGGAAACCGGAAATGATATCGCCGTTGCCCTCGATGGCATAAAGCTCTTCGCCATTGGTGCCTATGAATATCTCGGCGGCTCCGTCAAAGTCGATATCAAACAGGGCGGCATCGCTTTTAATCTGCCCGCTCAGTTCAACGGGAAAACCGGAAATAATCGAGCCGTCGCTTTCGAGGGCGTATATATAACTATTCTGGGTGCCAATGATAATCTCATCGGACCCGTCACCATCGATATCGCCAATGGCGGGGGAAGCCCATAAAGCTCCGTCAAGTTGTACCGGGAAACCGCTTACTGTCGAGCCATCGTTGTTAATTGCGTGGATTTGTCCATCGAGAGCTCCGGCAATAATCTCGAGGTCGTCGTCGCCGTCGAGATTTCCAGCGGCAGGGCTTCCGTAGAACCTGCTGGATGTTTCATAGGGAAATCCCGTCACCAATGAGCCGTCAGCTTTATAGGCGTAAATCTTACCATCTCCGAAAGAGGTGAAGACTACTTCATGGTAGAAATCGGGCGTCATGTCGAGAATCATGGGTGTGCTGAAATAGCTTCCTCCGGCGGAAACGGGGAAACCGGGCAGGTTGGCGCCGTTCATGGTTTTGAAATAAATGTCACCGTCGCGGGTGCATATCGCCATATCCAGCGCGCCGGGGCCGTCAAGCTGGCCTACCGCGATACCCCCGGTAATGTCGCCTCCGACACTCACCGGGAATCCGCTTAATATTGAACCATCTTCATTGCAAACATAGATGTTGTCATCAGAGGTACCGAAGATAATTTCATCTTTGTTGTCATAATCGACATCGAGAACACCTATGGCCCCCTCGATATTTTCGCCCATGGAGAGCGGGAAATTCATCTGCATCAGGGAGATGTTAAGGTAGAAGGTATCTACGGCATTATAATCGTTATCGGCTGTTATCTCGGCCAGGACTTCCGCGGGGCGTATTCCGGCATCCGCTGAAATCTCAATTATGAATGGGTCAGCGGAATTGTCGCCC
>WJIJ01000025.1 GCA_014730345.1 Candidatus Zixiibacteriota bacterium
CTCTATGGCTTCTCCCCACGTAAACGGTGTAGTTGCCTTGATACGCGCGGCCAACCCCAACCTCAGCGTGGAAATGGTCAAGCAGATTATTTACGACACCGCCTATGACCTTGGTCCCACCGGTGAAGATAACAGCTATGGCTGGGGTATGATCGATGCTTACGAAGCCGTACAGGTAGCATTGAGCTATCTTGACGGGTACGGATTCATCCGCGGTCGGGTTACCGATTATGAAACCGGAGTACCTCTTGAAGGTCAACTCACCGTAACCAACCGCGATCCCCAGATTTCAGCGCGTACCCGTGAAAACGGCTGGTACACATTGATTGTACCTGCCGACTCTGTTTGGGAAATCACCTGTGAAGTACCTAATTCGCTTTACGTGCCCAAAATAGATTCCATGTCAGTCGCCTCCGGCGATACAGCATTTCTGAATTTCAGGATGATGTTGCCCGGGGTTACCATGAGCATGCTCCCTCATAACGCGCCTATTATTGTACACGCAGGTAATTCATTTACCTTTACGGGTGTGCTCGAGAGCAATTCTGACCAAACCCAGACCACTGATGTTTGGATTATGCTTGATGTACCCGGAATTGGTGAGTACGGCCCCGTCCAGCAGTTCAACAATATTACCCTGCAACCATTCCAGCAGTTGATAGCATGGTCGGTAGCCCAGTATGTGCCTGCTTTCGCTCCGAATGGTATCTACGACTACCTTGGCTATTGCGGTGATTACCCCTCGATAGTTGTGGACACGGCCCAATTTTCGTTTACTGTCTATGGCGGAACTCTCGGTTCGCCTGATGAAAACGATTGGAAGCTGGCGGGATGGTTTGATGAAGGTCAACCCGCGGAACTTCCCTCCGAATTCAAACTCCATGGCAACGTACCCAATCCGTTTAACGCCCAGACCCGGATTCAATTCGAGTTGCCCGACGCTTCGGAGGTTAATTTGAGCGTATATAACCTCGGCGGCCAGAAGGTGGCCACTTTGGTTGATGGTTATCGTGAAGCCGGCGTACATAATATCAAATGGGATGCTTCCAGCTATTCATCCGGAATCTATTTCTACAAATTATCCGCGGGTGATAAGGTTGTCACCAGGAAGATGAGCTTGTTGAAGTAAGAAATTCCCCGGATAGCTTTTAAAAATAACGTCGGGTCGCCCCGCCGCTGGCGGGCAAGCGCACCCGGCGTTTTTTAATGTCATTCTCGCAATTGGGCCCCGCCGCTTGGGGTTTGCTGATAAAGTCGGGAAAGATACTTCTATATCAGTGGTGGCATGCTCAATTGCGAAGCGAAGTGTAGCAAATGAGCCCGCCTCTGCGGATTCAAGAACATGCCACACGTAGCCCGTTTTTCAACAAGCCGCTTGAGGTGGGAATAAATAGTGGCGTCATGTTGTGCGCGGCAGAAGTACTCCCGCCGCGGCGGTAGCAAGCAGATCCGGCCCTGCAATCGAATCCTTCCTCTCCCGGTAGTTTTAACATTCAATTCTCCACAGACTGATAAGGACGAAAGAGCGACTTGGCTTGATTTACCCCAAATTTATAAAGTTAGCCCCATAATAGAATTACCCGAACCTCCAAAGCCCGGATTTATATCTCAGTCATTATACTTTTTGACGCCGGGCTGTTATAGCCGGCGATTATCAGCTACTTGAGGATTTCAATCGCGGAGGCGAGTTGTATATCCTTGCGGGTAATAGCATTTTCCGAATGAGTGAATAACGCTATCTTGACCAGTTTGTAACTGTTGAACCAGGAAGGATGATGGTTCATCTTCTCGGCAATCATGGCCACCCTGCTCATGAAACCAAACGCTTCAATAAAATTTTTAAATTCGAAGTCTTTGATTAACGCGCCGTCCTCGACTTTCCATTCGGGTAGCCGCTTAAGCTCTTCGCTTAGCGTTGAATTATCCAGCTTTAAATTTTGTTCCATAATTTATTCTCTATTTAAAACATTATTAAGTTTCAAGAAGTTAAAACTTGTTATTCCACAATTAGTTCCATCCATTTCGATACGGGGATGGAAATAGTTTACTTCATTAATAATATTTTGCTTTTTTCGTGGAACTTGTTTATATTTAAGCATTATCAATGGTTTAATAAAGTTGAAACAATGCGGAGGTTTCATGAGAACGAGTTTATTATTGGTTGTTCTAACCGTATTTACCGCGGCATTAGTTTTTATTGGTTGCGGAGGCGAACAACAGCATGCTGAAGAAAGCCAAACCGATAAGGTGCCTAAGCCGATGTCCGAGGCCGTTGTTCATCAGGTAACTGCAGATGAAACCGGTCAGGAAGTGGTTGATATGGTATGTGATATGGATGTCGAGGTTGTCGAAGCGACTCCCGCCGCATCTTATAAGGGAGAGACGTATTATTTCTGCAGTGAATATTGCCGGGATGAATTTATCAAAGATCCCCAGAAATATATGGACTCACATGAGCATTCTCATGATACAACAGGACACCATTAATCGATTTTGTTTTAAAAATGTTGTAGTATATTAGGTGTGTAATGGGTATATTTATATACCCATTGTTTTGAGAGATGAGCTGAATATTGGTAAATTGAAAGGTGTTGCCGTAGTGGATTACATAAATTTTGTATACCGTAATGCCTTGCTAATCAAGCACATAAAGCTCGGTTTTGAATAATTATTAAAATTATTACAAAAGGATTGACAATTTTATGACGATACTCTATATTAGAAATGCCGTTGTCGAATTGAAGGTCACTCCGAGTTTCTGCCCCCCTCTCGGGTACCAACCTTTCGACAACGGCTTAGTTTATTTTGGGAAATAAAAAACAATATATTAATAATACTATTCTTTACTGGAGGAGTCGTGATTAGAAGTACAGTATTCATCCTTGGCTTATGTATCATCTTAGCCGCATCAGCCGCGTTTGCTGGCCAACCGGCCACGGCGGCATCTACGAAAGCTACTCATACAGCAACTATGAAAGTTGATGGTATGACCTGCAACGGTTGCGTTTCCAAGATTAAAACATCCCTCGATAAATTGGAGGGAGTAACCAGTTGCGAAGTCAGCCTGGAACACTCCATGGCTACCGTTACATTCGACAAAGAGAAGATTAGCGATGCTATGCTCGTTAAAGCTATTAAAGATGCCGGTTATGAAGCTAAGCTGGGCGGATTGAGCGCCGCGGGCGCTCATCATCATCCCGATGGGTGTGTTGAGGGCAAAACCGTCTGTCCGTCAAGTAAAAAGTGTTGTAATGCTAAAGCCAAAAGCGGTTGCGCTGAAAAGCACGAAAGCAAAACAACCAAAGCCAAAAGTCAGAAAGAAACAGTAACTGACACAGACATTTAGCGTGAACGGTTAATTTTGGGGGCGGAGGGAACTTCGCCCCTTTTACTTTGGTATAAATATTAGAAGTATTTGGCACTCCCGTATATTTTTCTGAAAGGAATTTTTTTATTGACAGAAAAGGCTAATGGATTAAATTAAACCATCTTAAGTGGCGATTTATATGAATATGTTTAATTTCTTTCCTAAGAGCCTTGGATTTATCCTTTTATTTGTTTTTCTCGTTGGCGATACGGCGAGTGGAGCCAAATACTCGGGTGAATTTTTGGAATTAGGAGTATCAGCAAGGTCGTTGGGAATGGGCGGCGCTTACACCGCAATCGCTCAGGATGCGTCATCTCCTTTCTATAATCCCGCCGGATTAGCCGAAGTACGCGACCGATCGGTAATGTTTATGCACGCCGAAACATTCGGTTCATTGATTAATCATGATTACCTCGGGGGCGTGATGCCGGTGCGCAATAGTTCTGCTGGTCTGGGCGCGGCATTGATCCGTATCGGAGGCGGCAATATAAAAATCACAGAACTTACAGTGGATGACCCCAACAGCCCCTACGGACAGCGTTTTGGATACAGCAAAACCGAAAGCCACGCTGACTACACCGCGTTTCTTTCCTATGGAACGAAATGGAGCAAAAATCTCCAGGTGGGGCTTACAACCAAGATTATATATCGGGATATAGCCACTGAGTCGGCGTATGGCCTCGGAGTGGACCTCGGAGTTCGTTCCCGCCTGTATAAAAATCTTTGGGGAGCCGCTGTTTTAAAGGACGCTACCGCTACCTTTTTGTCATATTCTACGGGTACCACCGAATCAATTTACCCAAACCTGAAACTCGGATTGGCGTATGGCTTTAGCAAGTCAGATTTTATTTTTAACCTCGCGGGCGACGCGTCAATAAAATTCGAACACCGGGATGAATCGGCGCAGTTATCGGTGGGCGGCGCGTCTTCGGATTTCATGATCGGGGGAGAGGTTATATTCAGAAATAGAATAGCCGGGCGCGTGGGCGCTTTCCGGGGTGATTTGACCGCGGGCGCTGGCATTAAGTTGGGGCGTTTTACTATCGATGCCGCTTTTTTAACTCACGATGAATTGGATAATAGCTATAGAGTCAACTTGATTGGAACATTTTAAATATTCAGCAATATCATAGAAGTTAACAGACATAAAAAATAAAGGGACGGAGTAGTATGCATCAGAATAGGTTACTGGTTTTAATTTTAATTGTATTTTCAAGTGTAATTTCATTTGTAGTTTCGTCATGTGGACCTAAATGGGATGTAAATGGCAAGCGTATTATAGCTTATGTAAACGATGAAAACATAAGCTACGCGGAGTTCGATTCGGCGGTTAAGGACCGAAGGTTGAAGCCCACCACACCGGAGCAGGATTCCATACAGAAGTATGAAGTCCTCAACAGCATGATAGAGCAAGCTTTGATAGATCAAAAGGTGGATTCGGTTTACGAAGCGCTCTCTGCCAATCCTGGTTTCCAGAAAAAGAAGAGAGAATTCCTCGAAAAACCTTTGCTTAAGCTTCTTTACCAGCAAGAAATATCTTCAAAGGTTGACGTTACCGATGAAGAAGCCGAACAATATTACCAGGAAAATATCGACAGATACACTACGCCGGAACAGGTTCGGGCCAGCCACATCCTGATAATTCCTGATATTGATTCATCGAGAATCGATGATGAGAAATACGTAGCCCGGAAGAAGCGCGAAGCGGAAAAGGAAGCCGAAAAACTCCTTAAACGGGTCAATAAAGGTGAGGATTTTGCCGAGTTGGCCAAGGAATATTCCGAAGATCCCGGTTCCGCCAAAAGAGGAGGAGATCTCGGCTTTTTCTCCCGCGGACGGATGGTCAAACCTTTTGAATACGCCGCTTTCAGCATGGAAATTGGTGAAATACGAGGGCCGATCAATACCGAATTCGGGTACCATATAATAAAGGTTACCGATAAGAAAGATGAGGAAGTAAAACCGTACGATGAAGCCCGTGCCAACCAGATCAAGCAGACGGAAAAAGCGCGTAAAGAACGTGATATGGCCCAGGCTTATGTTGACAGCGTTAAAGAATCCGCCGATTACATTTTCCATGACGAACTCATTGCCAATGACGAGGATACGACCTGGAAAGATGATGACTGGGTTGCAATAATCAATGGCGTGGATACAATATTTTATGAGCAATACCGTGACCAAAAGCCTAAGTATCTGCGTTTTAAAAATCTTTCCGAGGACGAGGTTGAAAGGGAACACAAGCTGGATATGCTAAAAACTCTGGCAGTCAACGATATTCTTCTGCACATAGCCTACAATAAGGGATTTGACCAGGATTCAATGATGGTGGAACAGGGCGAGCAATTTACCCAGACCCAGGCAAAAAACAGGGTAGAGGATTTCATGCGCGCCCGTGATTACGAACCATCCGATTCGGCGATGCAATCTTATTTTGACGAACACCTTAACGAATTCGTTGTTGAAAAACCATTGCATGTCTATCACATTATCTTCACTGATGAGGAAATGGCGCAGGCAATTTACGATTCAATAGAAGCCGGCGCCGACTTCGTGGAAATGGCTAAAAAATACTATCCCGGCGAACCGGAGATAAGAGAAGTCGCCTACGACCTTGATTTTATCTCGGACAAGGAAATGCCCAAGCCGTTCTGGGATGCCGCTAACAGCCTGCAGGTCGGCCAGGTATCGCCGCCGGTCAAGACTGATTGGGGATGGCATGTCATTAAACTTGTCAGCCGCAAGCATTCGAGAACTTTCGAACAGGTGAAAAATACTATCAAGCGCAAACTTCAAAAAGAAGCGGATGAAAAAGCGCGTGAGGAATATCTTGATGAAATACGCGCCGCGGCAGACATTAAGATAAATGAACCGTTGCTGGAACAGTATCGGATAACCAATTATTCAGAGGAATCCGCCTTGGAAATGCAACGGGATGAATCATAGAAGACAGGCAATATTTATATTGTAGAACACTTCTTTTTTAATTAATTCGCCGCCGGGTTCAAACCCGGCGGTTTTTATTTTGGTCATTGTTTTGAGAAATTCTTTTTTTATTGCCCTGACGTTCTATATGGTCTATCATTAAAGCTTATTATGCCATTTAGTTATAGAAATGAACTGTACAGGAAATCAATCCATTTTTGCGCGCTTACAATGCCGCTCGGTTTTTTGTATATTGGCAAAGACCTTACACTTATCGCCATAGCCGCCGGTTTTATCCTGACTACATATATTGATCTATCCCGGAAATACAACCTGCCCGGGAAACAGTTCTTTTTCTGGCTCGTAAAACCGTTCCTGCGAGATCGTGAATATGATACTTTCAGCGGGGCTTTTTATATTCTTCTGGCAGGTTTGATTGCCGGTATTTTTCTCGATACCCCTAAAGCGGTAGCCGTAATGTGTTTTGTTATCCTTGGCGATCTCGTGGCCGCTTTGGTTGGCAGGCGGTGGGGCGGAATTCGTCTTCCCGGAACCACGAAAACACTTGAAGGGACAATCGGCTGTTTCCTGGTATGTTTGTTGGTAGCGGTTTCTGTTCCGGGATTGCCATTACGGGTTGGAATTCCGGGGGCAATTGCCGCGACCGCGGCGGAAGCATATTCTATTAACATCGATGACAATCTTGCGGTTGTAATCGCTTCCGGCGCGATGATGTTGCTAATGTCTGAATTTTTAGTTTAAAAACGGCATTATACCACTATTATAACCATATTTTTATGTTAATCTTCGTTTTTTGTACAGCTTTAAATTTACGATAAAATTCCATAAAGTTAACGCAATAATGAACTTTAATTCACAAGAATTCTTGACAATAATAATCTATTTAGTATATTTGTATTTGGTTGATCATTTAAGTTATTTCTTCATAATTTAGGTAACTGAAATATATAGCTATTCACACAATAACATCATCAACACATGGAGGATGCTTTGACCAAATTACTGTTCAAGTCATTCCTGGTCTTATGTTTATTGACCGGCACGGCTTTTGCCGCCCAGACAGTCAATTTCGGCGCTTCAAGCGGCATTGAACTAACTGACCAGGATCAAACCGGTGTTACCATGGAAATGAATATCGGCGCTGTCGATTTCTTTCCAATTGACACTAAACAAGGAACTTTCACTTTAATGACTATTAAGGGCTTCACCCGCTCGCATAATGTGGGAGAACCTAACCTTCCGATGATTAACAAACTCCTAAGCATTCCGTTCGGTTCTGAATTGAGCGTTGAGGTTATTTCTTCGGAAACCGAGGAGATATCTCTGAGCGATCTGGGTTTTGACAATCCTATTATGCCTACCCAGCCCTCGCTTTCCAAATCCGAAGATCCGGAGTTCGTGGAATTTGAGTATAATGAGCCGATTTACGAGCGCAACGAAACTTACGCGCTTCCGCTGGTTGACGGCGTAGTGAAAGGAACCATGCGTTCTGTCCATCTCGGACTGGTTTCTATGGCTCCGGTCCAGTATAACCCGGTGGAAAACACAATTACGGTTCATAAAAAAATGACCGTTCGCGTTAACTACCTGCATCCTGATTATAACACAACCGAGTTGATGCAGAGCGAATTCTATTCGCCTTTCTTCGAGCCGGTTTTTGGACGTGTTATTAATTATACCACTCCTGTGCCGGAAATTCTCGATGACCTTACCCGTTATCCAATTAAGTATATAATAGTTTCCGACAGGCAGTTCGAAAGCCAGCTACAGCCGTTCATCGATTGGAAAACTAAAAAGGGTTTTGAAGTTATAACCGCTTATACCGATGAAATCGGCGGTTCACTAACCCAGATTAAATCTTACATCCAGGGTGTTTACAACAACTCTAACCCTAAACCGTCCTTTGTGCTTTTCGTGGGCGACACTCCCCAGATTCCGACATGGGACGGCGACCATGGCTACCACGTAACCGACCTTAAGTATTGCGAATTCACCGGCGATATATTCCCGGAAATTTATTACGGCAGGTGGTCTGCCCAGAATCCAGGCCAATTACAACCGCAGATAGACAAGACATTGATGTACGAACAGTACACGATGCCCGACCCGTCATACCTGGGCGAAGTTACCATGATCGCGGGTGTTGATTCATGGAACGCGCCTACATACGGCAACGGCCAAATTAACTATGGGACCAACCTGTATTTCAATTCGGCTCATGGTATATATTCCCATACATGGCTCTATCCGGCATCCGATGATCCCGGCGCCGCGGCGGCTATTATCCAGACCGTTGATGAAGGTATTGGGTATATCAATTACACCGCGCATTGCGGTCATACCGGATTTAGCGATCCTTCGTTCACCGTAAGCGATATTAACGGCCTTACTAATTATGGCATGTACCTGCTTGCGGTAGGAAACTGCTGTTCATCGAATACATTTGATGAATCAACTCCATGCTTTGGCGAAGCCTGGCTCCAGGCCCAGGACAAGGGCGGCGTTGGTTACATCGGCGCTTCCAATTCTACTTACTGGGATGAAGACTACTGGTGGGGCGTTGGTTACGGCCCGGTTGTCGGCAATGGCCCGACTTATGAAGAAACCGGCCTGGGCGCTTATGACGGCGTTTTCCATGACCATGGCGAACCGGTCAGCGACCATTATGTTACCAACGACGCTATAATCTACTGCGGCAACCTTGCTGTAACCGAATCGGGAAGCTCCCGCGAAGGTTACTACTGGGAAGCTTATCACCTGATGGGCGATCCCTCGATTATGAACTACATGGGTGTTCCCGATGCCAACAACGTAAGCCATGACAGCGCTATCCCGCTTGTGGCTACCTATTTCACCGTCAATGCCGATCCGTATTCTTATGTCGGTATCTCCAAGGACGGTGTTCTGCATGGCGCGGCTTACATCGATGAGAGCGGTTCGGTTAATGTACCTATTACAGTGCCGTTCGACGAACCGGGTTACGCGAACGTGGTTGTCTGCGGTCAGAACAAGGTTCCCTACGATGTACAGGTTCCAATTATCGCCGATGGTTACGGCGCTATTGCCGGCCGTGTAACTGATCTGGTTACCGGTAATGGCCTGCAGGGACAGGTAATCGTCACCAACCGGGACCCGCAGATATATGCCCAGTGCAACGAGCAGGGTTACTACACAATGCATGTTCCGGCCGATACTCTGTGGAACCTGCGCGCCGAATATACCTCCGATTACCTGCCTTCATTCGCCAATGTAACCGTTACCGAAGATGATACGGTTACCCAGAACTTCGCCCTTGAACCGAAGGTAGAGGTTATCCTGAAAGCCCAGTTCGGGAACCCCGGCGATATTGGTTACCGTGATTTCTATCTCCGCGGAAGCTGGGATGATGACGGTTTCTATAACGCGGGTTGGTCCGGCGGGTTTATCACCATGAAAGATGACGGCGTTGCTCCCGACCAGTACGCTAACGACGGAATCTATACCGGTTCGGTCCTGCTGGCTACCGATCTGAGTAACACTTACGAATGGGCGGTATATTCCGAGAACTACAACGACCATGCCTCCCGCCTGCAGTACGGCGCGAGCTTTGATATAACCGACCCGGGCAACCCGCCGACGGTTCCGACTCTCATGGTCAATCCTTCCGGCGGCGAGAACAACTGGACTATCACCGCTCATGAAGTGAACAGCGGTCTCGAGTTCGACATGACCGCCGGTTACAGCGGCCAGGATCATATCTGGTATGGCACCGTCTTTATTCCCGGCGGAATTTCCGGACAGTATATCATCAAGGTTATGCATTCAGATGTCGCCCATTATGGACAGGGCGGCGTTGGAGGAGCCCCTATACCATTTAGCACAACCGAAAGCGGCAACTACACATTCTTCTTCAATGATGATATCGACGTCGCTTCCACCGGCGCTTCCCTGGCGGCCAAGCCCGGCTTCCTCGATGTTGACTTAACCCCGGGCAACACAACCACCCGCGAGATTGTTCTTAAAAACGACGGCGAACTTGACTTAAACTTCGAGATTCCCGATGAGTTCGAGGTTGTGCTGGCTAACAACGACCAACCGGAAATCGTCGAGGTTGAAGAGTTGACCTCTTATGAGTACAACGGTCCCAAGCCTTTGACCGATGACGCCCCTGCCGGTCAACCCCAGTCCAAGGGACAGGGCGGTCCCGATAACTACGGTTACAAGTGGATCGACTCCGATGAACCGGGCGGCCCTGCTTACAACTGGGTGGATATTACCGGCGTAGGCACTCCGCTTAACATGAGTGACGATGACAACGAAGGACCGTTCTCCCTTCCGTTTAACTTTAACTTCTACGGAAACGACTTCAACAGTTTCCGGGTATGTTCAAACGGTTGGGTAAGCTTCACTTCCACATCGACCTCGTATTATAACTATCCTATTCCGGGCGACGGCCCTGAGAATATGATAGCCGCCATGTGGGATGACTTCAATCCCTCGGCTGGCGGGCAAGTTTATTACTATATCTCTAATGATTCCGCTATAGTATCCTGGGTTGACGTTCCGCATTATTACGATACCGGTAACTACAGCTTCCAGATTATCATGCTCAACGGCGGCGGAATCGTTTGCCAGTATGAGACCCTCAACGGGGATGTAAACTCCGCGACCGTCGGTATTCAAAACGATAACCTTACCGATGGCTTGCAGGTTGTTTACAATGCCGCTTACCTGCATGACAACATGGCCATCAAATTCTCCGCGGGCTGGGTCGAAGTCGATCCGCTATCGGGCGTAATTCCCGCCGGCGGTGAACTTCCGCTTACGGTTACCTTTGATGCCGGAGCTTTGACCACCGGAGACTACCAGGGCCAGATAACGGTTCATTCATGGGATAACATGCACACCCTGCCGGATATGATGATTCCGCTGGATCTGCATGTGCTCTCCAGCCTGCCGGACCTCAGTTTGGCTATGCAACCCAATGAATCACCGGTTGAAATCTACGCGGGCGGGACTTTCGATTATACTATCCTGCTGACTAACAACACCGGTTCAACATACAACTTCGATGCCTGGCTGATGATCGAGCTTCCGAACCATACTATGTATGGTCCGCTCATGAACGTTCCCGCGGCCATCGGCGCTGACCAGACGCTGTATTACTACGGTACGCAATGGGTGCCGACTATCGCCCCTCCGGGTGAGTATGGTTACCACAGCTACGTCGGCGATTATCCCAATGAAATCGACCATGCCACATTCCCGTTCACCGTGCTGTCCGGAACTCCGGTCAATATGGGCGTGGAAGAATGGAATGTCGATGGATTCTTCCAGGGTGATGGACTGCTTCGCGAGGGCGAAGGCGATGTTCTGCCGACAAGCTTCTCGCTGTCCCAGAACTATCCCAACCCGTTCAACGCGCAGTCGGTTATCGAATACGCTCTGCCGGTTAGCGCGAAAGTCGAGTTGACAGTGTTCAACCTGCTCGGTCAGAAAGTGGAGACGCTGGTGAACAGCAACCAGCAAGCCGGATACCATTCGGTAACCTGGGACGCTTCCCAGTATGCCTCTGGTATATACTTCTATAAGCTGAATGCCGGCGACAAGGTATTCACCAGGCAGATGACCTTGCTGAAGTAGAAAATAAACAGAAAGCGGAAGTTTTACGCCTTTGGCGTACTTGCCTTTCTCAATGAGTAAACTAAACCGCCCGTTCTCTCGGGCGGTTTTTTAATGATATTCCCGCGAGGGCGTCCAACCGCTTGCGGTTTGGTGAAAAACGCTCTACGTGTGGCATGTTTAGTTTACCTCGATTTATCGAGGTAAAATAAGCATGGTAAGTTCAAGAACATGTTCTTTGAATAAAC
>WJIJ01000160.1 GCA_014730345.1 Candidatus Zixiibacteriota bacterium
GACTCCAGTTGAGCTTTTGGCACCGCGCCGATTCCCGCTCGTATAATCTCCGCCAGGTAAGCCGAGTAACATATCGAGATAGCAATAACGCCGGCAAAGAACCTTTCGAGATTCAAGAAACTTCCCAAACCGAAATAAATGAAGAATATCTGCACCAGAAGGGGGATACCACGGATGACATCGGTATACGCCTTGAAAATCCTGCTGACGAACTTGTAACGTGATACCCTTCCCACCGCTATCAACATCCCCAATACAGCCGCCAGGCAGAAGGAGAGGATCGTTATCTGTATGGTCATGGGAACCGCTGGAAGAAGGAACCTCAATATTTCATAGTATGTCGTTAATTGTTGGTTAATCCATTCCATAACTAATGCCGCTATTTAAACCATTTGCTTCTTAACCTTTCCAGATTCCCGGAGACATCGATAATCGCCAGCGCGCTGTTAATTCTTCGCAATAGCTTTTTATCCTCCGGGCGCACCGCTATACCATAACGTTCGCTGGTAAGCGGTTCTCCGACAATTTTAGCCCCGCCCTTTGCGGATATTATTCTTTGAGTGGTCGGTTTATCGTTGATGATGGCGTCTATCTTGCCGTTTTCCAAATCAATGAATGCCGCGCCGATATTATCAAATGATATAACTTCCGCCTCCGGAATACGTTTAGCCACAATCTCGCCGGTAGTGCCCAGTTGCGCCCCTATCTTTTTGCCCGCAAGGTCTTTCTTGCTCCTGATGGACCTTTCATCTGATTTGACCGCGATAGCCTGGCTTGCCCAGTAATATGGATCGGTAAAAGCGACCTTCTCCGCTCTCTGGGGGGTTATAGTCATGGCGGATATTATAACATCGTATTTATGGTCCAACAGCCCCGGTATAATGCCATCGAACGGGGTAACTATATACTCTGCTTCAACCCCCATCTCCGCGCATATCGCGTTCATCAAATCGATATCGAATCCCTCAATTTCCCCCGTCCTGGCATTTACCGTTTCAAATGGCGGATAGGTGGCATCGGTGCCTATCCTGAGTTTTCCCTCTTCCTCGATTTTTGACAATGTATCGATTTCCTTATCATCACTGCAGGAAACGAACAGCATGGAAATCAAAACTGAAAGGGAAATGAGATAAAACACTCGTTTAATGTAATTCATTGGCTTTCTCCCCGATATAAATGAAATCCATTTATCAATATGGACAACCATTTCGATAAATGCAATATAGATTATTGATGAAACCGGTTGAAAACAGGAAGATTGAGGAATTTATCTGATATAACCAAGGGCTTTCAACCTGTCTTTGATTTCATCTTCAATCTCGGAATCCCCCATTGAGGCAAAATCGGTAGCATGTGCCGGAGCGCCATAAGTATCAATATGCCTGATAGGATATTTCTCCAAAAAATCGTCCTCTATGGCTTCAGTAATAACCTTGCCTATCATATCCCGCGCTACTGGAAATCCCATCAGGTAGAGAATTGTCGGCGCGATATCTTTAACCGAAGCGTTTTTAATCTCATAGCCCTGTTTGATATAAGGACCATACATGGCAATAACGCCGTCTATATGATGAACGCCGCTTCTCTCAGTTACGTCATCCTTACCCATAACCGTTTCAAGAAAATCTGCATAGGGTATAAATTGCGCTTGGCCGCCATGGTCTGAAGCTACTATTAGAATGGTTTTGTCATCGAGCCTGGAGATAAAATTGCCTACAGCTTCATCACAATAATCATAATACCCCGGGATAATACACCCTAACCTCTTAATCTCCTCTTCGTTTGGTCGCTTATCAAAGTGTTCCGGTTGAAAAAACTCCCAGGTCATGTGTTGAACATTATCCAAACCTCGTGTATACCAGGCGAAAAAGCGAGGATTCTCCCTGTCTAACAACTCGTGGCTCAAATTTTCATAATATTTATCGACCGAATATGATTCAAAAGCTATCCTCATCGCCAATGGTTCCCGAGCATAAACAGGATCATTATTGATTATTTCGCTATAAGATACTTTCCCGGTATAAGAGAACAGGCAATCGAATCTATCGCTCAGTTCTACAGCGGGAGTTTTTTTAAAGGGAGGCAGGGAATCCTCCAATGAATATGGGAACACACTGTAGGATTGGCGCAGATGAAACCTTTCAGACACTATAATGCTATTGTCAAATGAATCAACAGGCCAGGTAGTTAACCACCGTACTATCAGGCTCTGAATCCCATTTGAATCCAATATCTCCCAGATACGCATTCCACGATGATTTGTGGAGTTAATCAGGTTGTCCCTCATTGAGGACAAACCAAGAGTTAATGGTATGTAACTGCTCATTCCAGGTAATTCAAGTGCGGAAAAATCGAATATATTATGATCGGTTTCATGTAACCCTGTGGCCATTGTCTCCCAAATACTCGGCGACATCGCCCCCATGCCATAGAGCATAGTCATCGGTAAAACTTCAGTTTGAAGAGATTTCATACTACCTGCGGCACCTTCAGCAATAAGTTTTCGGAAATTCTGCCCTTGTTGCTTTTCGAGTAAATAACTGTCGATTATATCCCACGTTGCACCGTCTAAACCTAAAAAATAAACCTTAATTCCGGTATCTAAGCGGCTAATTGCCTCTGGATTAACGTTGGCCTTTTCCGCCTTGTTCGGCCCGAAGACCGGTGGTACTACAGTAAGGAGTACCAGGAATGAAAGCAGGAATATTATGGCGTATTGCCTAAAATTCAAATTAACTCTTTTATATAAACTTAGTGCGGCAGATATCACTACAATCCCAATAAAAAATGTCGCCACATACCACAGTATCGATTTTCCGGAAACGAGGTTCATAACTCCCTGAGCGCTTAATATCCTCGCGGATAAATATATAGAAATCGCTGAAGCCGATGATAAAATATACCACTTGCCGATATATGCTTTTAAAGGTTTAATAAGCAGTGACAACCCCCCGATCAAACCTAACCAGAATAATGACAATATCAATCCCAGTCCCCAAAATCCCAGTACTATCCATAGGCTAAACACCATATAATCCTGGAAATTCCGATTATAAGAAATATAAAAAAGCATCCACCATGAAAATAACAGCGCTATAAATGTCCAGGAAGAAACACTTAATATAATTTTCTCGTTGAGCTTCATAATTCTATAATTTCAAATCTCGTAACTAAATACGATTCCTGCACCCGATTTTCAATTAACCTCGAAAACCTAAACATTTTATTTACGAATTATTCAAGCAATAATTTATAATTACAATAATAATAATCAACAAAGCTGATACTGTCAATGAAAAAGAACTGCCCCAGACTTGATTAAGATTCCATTTGTTCTACCAAATCTAAGATTGTACAGCAGTTATGTTCACGTATTAAACCTGAATGACGCTCACAAAATCAATTGACTCTCCCGCCGAAATTCAGTAGTCATACAAAACCATGTCCAAACCCAATCTTCTCAAAAAAGTAGCAGATGAGCTGAATATAACCGCCAAACAGGCGGAGGCCGTTTCCGGGCTGTTAAATTCCGGCGCCACAATACCTTTCATTGCCCGTTACCGCAAAGAGGTTACAGGTTCGCTTGACGAAGTCGCCATCCAGCATATCCGCGACCGTCTCGACTCCCTCCAAAAACTGGAGGACCGCCGCAACGCAATCCTCGATTCTCTGCGTGAACGGGATCTGCTGGACAGGGAACTTAAAATGAAAATCCTCTCCGCGGAAACCATGACCGAACTCGAGGATATCTACCTTCCCTACCGCCCCAAAAAACGCACAAGGGCAACTATCGCCCGGGAGAAAGGGCTTGAAGGGCTGGCGGAGACTATCTACAAACAGGAAAATTACGATATCGACGCCTCCGATTATATCAATCCCGGCAAAGATGTTCACACATCCGAGGACGCGATTTCCGGAGCTGAAGATATTATCGCCGAATGGATTAGCGAGGATGCCGATATACGGGACCGCCTCAGGAAATTCTTCAATAAAAACGCGTACATAGAATCCTCGGTAGTTTCTAAAAAAGAAGCGGAGGCGGTAAAGTTCCGCGATTATTTCGATTGGAAGGAACGTATTTCGCAGGTTCCCTCGCACAGGTTCCTGGCTATTGTACGGGGCCAAAAGGAAGGATATCTAAACGCCCATATCCGTCCTGAAGAGGAGAAGGCTCTCGCCCTCATAGAGAAACTGACCGTGAAGGGCGGCGATAAGATGACATCGTTATATGTCATGGATGCCGCTCATGATTCCTACCGCCGCCTTATCGCTCCATCGCTGGAAACCGAATTTATCAATTCCGTCAAGCGGGAGGCCGATAAAGAGGCGATTAATGTTTTCACCGCCAACCTCCGCGAAATATTAATGGCTCCGCCCCTTGGACAGAAACGAATTCTGGCCATCGACCCCGGTTTTCGCACCGGATGCAAAGTGGTCGCCCTTGACGGACAGGGCAAGCTGATGGGAAATATCACCATCTATCCCACAACTGGAAAAAAGCATAAAGAACAGGCGGGAGCGGTGGTCAAAGAGATGATTAAGAATTTCGAAATCGATGCTATCGCCCTCGGCAATGGCACCGCTTCACGGGAAACGGAAAGTTTTTTGAGGGAATTGAAGCTCGAAATCCCCGTCGTGGTCGTCGATGAAAGCGGCGCGTCGATATATTCGGCAAGTAAAACGGCCCGTGAAGAGTTTCCCGACCATGACGTTACCGTGCGCGGGGCGGTTTCAATCGGAAGGCGTCTGCAGGATCCGCTGGCAGAGATAGTCAAGATTGACCCAAAATCAATCGGGGTGGGACAGTACCAGCATGATGTCGACCAATCCCTGCTAAAACAGGCTTTAGAGGACACGGTCGTAAGCTGTGTTAACGCCGTGGGAGTGGAGGTAAACACCGCCAGC
>WJIJ01000161.1 GCA_014730345.1 Candidatus Zixiibacteriota bacterium
AATATTTATCCGATCAGGTTTCTGCCGGATGAAAAGAAAATCGAAGTAAGCTCGGAGCTCAATATTAATATTTATACTGGCAACGGCGGCGGTGATTTTCAGTCCGAACCGGGCAACCGCCCTGTAGCTGAAGAGTTACTCGCGCTCATGGTTGATAACTATGACCGCGGATCGATTAATTCCTATGCCTATCCGGAAGAATTCTTAAAAGGCGGGCCGACGCTTTATTCGCCCACCGGAAGTATACATGAATACGAATATATCGTGGTAACCGACGCTTCCCTTGCCGAAAGCTTCGAAACCCTGGTTGAGTGGAAAAGGCGAAAAGGTATATGGGCGGGTATCGTTACCCTGCAGGAAATTGAAAGTGGTTATTCGGGTATCGACATCCAGGAAAAAATACGTAATTTCCTGAAGGACGCTTACGAAGTAAACCTCAAATGGGTCCTTCTCGGCGGCGATGAGACTATAATTCCCATACGTTATACCTATCATAATAATACATCGACCCAGCCCGATTACCGGCACCGCCAGATATGCGACCTTTATTATTCAGACCTGACCGGCGTTTGGGAGGTCGATAATGACGGTGTCTGGGGAGAACGCACCCATGACAACCCCGATATTTATCCCGAAGTTTACGTAGGCAGATTGGCGGTAAACTCCCCTGAAGAAGTGGAAGCATTCACCGAAAAACTGCTTATATACGAACAGAATCCGGGAAACGGCAACTACTCGTATCTGACCAGCGCCCTGTTTATAACCGCCGATGAAATGGTCAACCTCGGCCAGCATGTAACCCTGGGCAATGCCATGCCCTCGAATTTTATGGTCGATACTTCCACCTGCGCGGAACGGCCGAGCGGCAATGATCCTAATCCCACGGGGCCGTCAGGCGACGATGTAATCGCCCGCATGAATTATGGCTTCGGTTTCGTGTCCAATCTCAATCACGGTAGCCCTCACAGGTACGCCGCTTACAGCGGGGGCTATAATGGAGGCCCCAAATCTTACGTACAGAGCGATCTTAACTACGGCGGCGATCATGAACCGTACCTGAGCCTTAATGAAGATTATAAATACAGCATACATTATTCAATATCATGCTACACTTCCGCCTATGATATGGATGACCCCCTTCCCTGGCCCGGCGGTTTTGACGGCGACAATTGCATGGGGGAAGTTTACGTAAATATGCCCGACAAGGGCGGCGTCGCCTACCTCGGCAATGGCCGCTGGGGATGGGTTGGAACATCCTACAAACTGCAAAAGACTTTCATTGAGATGCTCTATGGCGAAGGCGTTTTAACCAGCAATCTGCTAAACCATATCGGCGTAGCCGAGGCTATGTGCAAGACCGAACATCCGAATTACATGGATATCGATTACGGTCATTTCCTTCTCGGCGATCCCGAGATGCCTGTTTGGAAAGACATCCCCAAAATCATGACCGTTTACTATGAAACCAATATTCCTATACGCAGATGCTCCTACAGGGTCGTAGCGGAAGCATACAATAACAAACTTGATGATGCCAAAGTAAGCCTCTATAAGAGTGGCGAAGTCTTCGCTACCGGGTATACCGGCGGAGATGGAAGAGCTTTTATTGACATAGAACCGTTCAGCGAGGGCGTACTATATCTGACGGTAACCAAAGAGGGTTATATACCTTACACCGCTGAAATTACCGTAGAACCAAATACCGGGCTCTCCGAAGATGAAGACATCCTTCCCATCGAGTTCAATCTCTACGGCAATTACCCCAATCCGTTCAATCGTTCCACGGTAATCGAGTACGACCTGCCCGCGTCCTCGAATGTGGAGCTTGCCGTATATGATGTAAGCGGAAGGCTTGTTGAAAAACAAGACTATGGAATGCAGGAACCGGGTAGTAACAAGGTCATCAGTTATGTCGCATCGGGCGATGATGGACAAGATCTCGCCTCGGGGATATATTTTTACAAACTTCAGACCGTAAGCGGATGCAAAGTAGGAAAGATGACACTGGTAAAATAAATTCCAACCCCTTCCTGCCAGTTGCCGGAGCGAAAGCTCCGGCTTTTTTTATTGCCGAATAATGCGTCCAAATAAAATATTCTTTTTAAATACCCTATCATGGATCAAGTATGGGGGAATCCCCATAATTCACTGTTTACAAAAGAATTACGGGGAATTAATTATAGATTTATGTAATGCGCCTAAATTTCGTGCCGATGTAATTTTTTAAAGGAGGTGATATAATAAATGCCGCGTAAAAGAAGAACAAGAAAAACCACTACGACCCCGCGCAACAAAATGTGCCTGCGCGATAAGATTATCCGTGACTACGGATACGGTAAGGTCGTAACCCCGGAGATGCTTCGTAAGAGGTATGGACGCACTCACTCCGAAAGCTACATCGGCGTGATTCTCGCTAAGAGCGAAAAGTCCAGAAAGAAATCCGCGTCTCCCTGGGTATTCACCTGGAGAGTAGGCGAAGGACGCTACAAAATCATTAAGCCGTACAAGCGTAGAAACTGGCGCTCTTCCAAGAACTGGTAGTAGAAAATAAAAGGTCTCGCCATGGCGGGATTTTTAATGACCTTCAACGCCTATCGCGATATCACGATAGGCGTTGTTCTTTTTAACCTTCTAATGAACGAAAAATCCAAATTAATTAAAATTACATTTGTGTTTTGCCCCTGCCTGTGCTATATTGCATTTGACAAGCGGGAACGTTTGAAAGAATCTTTAACGATTGACTAATGAAGGTCGTCCTTGGAGATTGAGCGTACGCCGTGACCTTCCGTCACATGGAAGTAGCGAAAGCAAAAAATCAACGATGGCTGTAAAAACCCTTTAGCGTGCTTTTAGCGAAGTATTATTTCAAACTTCCCGCAAAAAATTTACGCCGTCTTCTCTAAAGAAGGCGGCGTATTTTTTTAATATTCGGGATTCTCTATTTGATAAGCGTCATAGCCAATTTGTATGTTTTGCCTTCAGCCCTCATTTTCGCGAAATACAAACCAGACGAATAACTTGCGCCATCCCAACCGAGTTTATATCTCCCCGCTTCCAGGTTATCGTCAAATATTGTCTCCACCTTCTGCCCCATGACATTGAATATCTCCACCTTAACATGCGTATCGCGCGCGATGTCAAGGCTGATATCGGTCTGCAGGTTGAAAGGATTGGGGTAGTTCCCGGCAATGGCGAATTTTGTGGGAATGTTCCCGCCGCTTCCGCTCCTGCTGTCGTCATCGAGATTGCGTGGGCACGCTTCAAAGTTGAAAAGGTCGTCGTCCCAAACTCGTGAATCATCATAATCCATATCATTGATGTAATGAGGAACGGTCAATCCTCCAGCCATCAAATACGATGGGAACGCGAGAAATACTGCTGTTGCCGCGATTAATGTGAGGGACCTAAAGTTCATCTCAAACCTCCGGTTGTTTGATTTATATCTATTGTATTTTTTCTCTCTATTTAAGGAAGAAAAAGCCGAAGCTAATTAATCTATTTCTCTTCTCTTTTCCGGTAACCTATAATACGGCCCGGATTACCCGCCACTATCGAAAAGGGCGGAACCTTTTTGGAAAGCACTGTACCGGCTGAAACAACCGAACCCCTGCCGATTTCGCTTCCCGGGAGGATTATGCTCCCCGCGCCAATGAAAACATCATCTTCAATCACAACTTTACTATAATTCCAGCCCTGGTTAAGTATCATTTCATCGGGGTCTTCGAAATTATGATTCACGCTCCAGATTTTCACATCGGGACCGATCAGCACATAATCTCCAATCTCCACACCTCCACCGCTGGTGATATAGAGGCCTGAATTCGCGTGAAAATTGTCTCCAATCGAAATCTTCTCAGGCTCTGTCAACCGGAATCCCCGGTCAATTAAAAGATTCTTTCCGCAATGTTTAAATCGCGGACGGTAATAAACCCGACGAATTATCGCGCCTGTATTTCCGGGGAATAGATTTACATAGGTTCGAAAGCACTGCTTGAATTCGAAAAATGCCCACAGGACCGCTTTAATAAACCACCCGATTACCGGGATTTCCCTGATTAGCCTGTCCTGACGGTCATTTGCATCGGGAATATTAATCGGCATATCGCTCGAATTGGTGGACCGCTTTTGCCTTGAAATTATACTTTCCTGATTGTGCCGGGTATCTGTCATCCTGACTATACTTTATGCTTTAACTCTAATCATATATATCGGCAAACGCGGTCTGCTTATAAACCTATCATTACATCAGGAAGTACACTTCAATATTCATTAAAATCCATAATAGTCTATCAACGAAGATATGTCAAAAGGATTAATTCCAACTTTTTGGAGATTTGAGCCGGAATCATCCCCTGAATTGCCTCTGAACAGGTTGTTTTTTACAAATACGGAAATTCCCCCGTTTTTATATAATGGTTTACCCAATTGCCGCTCGAAGGTCCGCAAGATGTCTAAAGATGCGCTCCTTATAAATAATCTTTTCAATGCCTCAAATGGTCTGGAAAAATCCTTTCCTTCAAAATCCTCATCTCCAGATATGTAACCCTTCAGAAAACGGGCGCCAGAATCCAGTTCTATAGACGGGTACTTATTCTCGTTTACCTTCAACCGGTAAAGCTCCGCTTTGGCTATCCATATATCTATAAACATATCCAAAAGCTCGCGATAACGCTGGAATTTTACGTAACGGCCCCGATAGGATTTGTTCATAAGGATATGTTCGCACAGGTAAGATACGGATGTAGCCGTTTCATAAAAAAATTGCTCAACAGCGGAATTCGTAATCTCCTCTATGAATCGAAGCTGGTTTGAAGCCTGTAGACGCGCGCCGGTAACCGCCGCTCCATATCCCTGAATCAACCGCTGATAATAACTATATCCATTTCCTCGCAATATATAAATTTCCGGTGGTCGGATATAAACACCCTTATTGTTATCTACAGATTGGAAAATATTATCGCACGGTATCAATTCCATTGAATCGGATGTTTCTTCAAACCCAATACCCCTCCAGAATTGATAACATATCCGCTTACTTTTCTCGCGAGTAAACCACCCATCGTATAATTGGCCATTCTCGTTGACATATCTTATCATATCTGCTGCCGATGCGGTATTAAGGCAATAAGCCTGCAGTGTTTCGGAGTAGATTTCCGAGATTACGGGGCGCAGGGCATCTGCCAGTTTATCCAGCGCGGGTTCGATTATTTCCCGGGGAACGCCCAGTGAAGCAAAATGCAAATCGAAGTCGTTTTCGTATCCCTTCATTCTCGCCAGCCGGTCGGATAGGTTTCGGCAATTCAATAGAATGTCCCTGGTACTCGCCAATGACAGGTCAAGTTTGCCCCTGAAACGCAGGTTATCCCTTGTCTTTTTAATTTCTTTTAATAACTCCGCCTGGGCTTTATCCTCCGCCATCATTGATTTCGCCCACCGCCAGTAGCCTGTGGACAACTTTCCCTCAAAACGCAACTTTTTAAGAGATTTGAATAACTGGTAATCTAAACGTAAATTGAAAAGCAAACTATCCGCGGAAATAGCATTTATATTATCCGTACTCCCGGCGGAGCAATAATATTTCACGTTTTCGTAACGAACTGAATCTACACGTTCGAGGCGGTTCACCAGTTCATTTAGAGGATTCTCAGCCCCCATCCCCTGCCGGCTTGACAGGGATGCGCTAAATACTATAAAAATAAGTACTATATTAAGTCTTTTACGAGTCAATTCTCCCAAGCCTGCTTAAACCAAAAATCAACTATATCTTGAAATAACAGTAATAGCAAATAAAAAAGCCGGGATGTCTCTACACCCCGGCTCGCTGCGAAATTTACAGTTATTTCAACAAAATCAGTTTTTGAATATGGTTTTCCGAACCGGTTTTTAACCTCGCGAAGTATATTCCCGAAGGCTCCTGGCTTCCGTCCCATCTCAAAGTATGTATTCCTTCCTCGAGATAACCATTCACCAGCGACTCCACTAATTGCCCCCGGATATTATAAATCTCGAGAATAACCGGTTGGGAAGAATCCAACACAATAGTTAGATTAGTTTCCGGATTAAAAGGATTTGGAAAAGAACCCAAACCAGTTGTCAAAGACGGGTAATTCTCGATATGCGTCGGCGCGTTAACCCCGCCCGGAGGAATATCGGCAACTTTGCCGGTTTTAATGAACGCCAGTATCGTTGAGTCCAATACATTCTGGTAGTCATAACCAACAAAGGCGATAAATTTATGGGCGCCGGCGGGCGCGGTCTCAGGTACGTCCAGGATTAACTCCGGTTCGTCTATTTCTTCCATCGGACCTAAAGGAATATCGATTTCCTCCAGCGGGCCATAGCGTGTACCATTCGGGAACTCGATCATGGTCCATACTTTAAATGTATCATAACGTGCGGCATTATGGTCAAGCGACCCGTCAAAGATTACCTGTCCTCCCCCTGAAGGTATAATAATCGGATGGGAATATCCCGTCATCTCGATTTCAACCCTGGAGACATCATAGAATTCGGAAAGATCTTCTTTCGCGGCCTGTATTACCTGCCAGGTAGTATCATCCTGAATAAAAGCGATTAACTCGCAGTTATCGGTTTCAATATACGCACCGTTAAGGTCAAATTCATAATAGAAATAATGGGGTCCGGTACCGATAAGACGCCTTGCTTCGCCAGGTACGGAAGGCAACATACCCCTGAAAACCTGGTGATGGATATCTGTGCCGTTGGGAGCTGGATAATAGATATGCGATTCGGTTAAAGCAATCCTCATATTTACCGGATGGATAGGCAACTGATCCTCAATATTCGCCACAACGTTAATAAATCCCTTGTTCGATTCCCGATTTAGAGAACCTGACAATTCCATCCGGATTGGCGCGGGAGTGGCCATATGGTTAAGGATACTGTCTCTATAGGCTGATACATTGCCTATATAATTACCATCGAGGTAAAACCTGGGCAGAAACGGATAATCATTATAGTAATCGTAGCGCAGGTCGTTTTGAACAGGGTTAAAAAGGTAAAACGGATCACTGCCCTGCGGGTAACTCGCATGATACCTTATAATGGCGAATCTTTCCGAATACTGGAACCCGAGTGTGTCTAATTTTACTTCGGGTATATAACATGCCATGCAACCCGTATTAGTTATAAATTCGCCGAGGACAATTCTCTCCGCCGCGGTCCCTGTGGCGTAAGCTCCGATTGCCCATAGTATTAGATACACTAATATTAGCGACTTCCTTAGCCGTAAAAACATTAACCTCCTCCAATCCCTAAAGGGGTGTAAATATTATTCCATTAATTTTGAATTAAATAAGAACAGTCCCGATGATTACCGGGATTTAGTTTAGCGCTAATTGTATATATTTAATTGCTGTATTATTGTCAAGATAAATTTGACTATGTTTAAAATTCAAATCGAATATTTACATTTTACTAACAGAAAATGCCCGCCGGGCGGCGGGCATTGGCAGAGATGAATATGCTATTAGTAAATTACTTCTTAGAACGGCGTCTCATTGTATAAATCCCGCTTAAACCGAGGCCAAGTAGAATCAGTGTTCCGGGTTCCGGAACGGGATTGGGATTACCCAGTATATCATTATTACAGCTCATGGCGAAACTCATATCGCCGCCGAACTGGTAACCGCCCTGGAAATCATTAAAGTCAATAATCCCTTCAATTACATAGGTATCGAAACCGTTTTCCATGATACCCAGGCTGGAATAGTTCAAGAATGTCTGGGCCAGAGCCGAGCCTTCAAGGTTATTATAATCGATTTCGGGATTTCCCCTTTCACCGAAGCCGCGATTACCTTCGAAGTATCCCATTTCAGGATTGAGGTACATTGCGCCTGCGGTACCGTCAAAACCGGTTTCAATCACATATTGATCACCGTTAATATCAAACTTTATATCCCCGGAGCGGAACAAATGACTGCCCCACCAGGGAACGGTGGTACCGGTTTGAGGCATTGAAGTTACTATAGAATAATAAATTTTCCCGTCAGCATGGTTTATGTCGGTGTACATAGCTTCAATGTCAAATTTTTCGGAAATATCGTAGTTCGGTCCGGGATCAGGCGCGTTGCCATCCGGTTTCCAGTTGTCATGCACACCCCAACCCTTTATAGGATTCCAATCGTTAATAAAATGGCCCTGTTGTCCATTCCATTCTCCTACTTGCAGATTAATCCCAAAGTAATTGTCCAGCAAAAAAGCGTGTGCGCTGGTAAAAGTGAATACCGTTAGAATTGCTGTTAACACTAATGCGACTTTCTTCATAAAATAGCCCCTTGTTTTAGGTTTTCGGTTTGGTAAGTTTGAACGCAATGCCCGGACCAAACCGCCTTAAGATTTTAAGACATTATACCGCAACACCTTATGTTCAAGCGATAGGGTCTATTTAAATGGAAAGGATAAGTAAATGGTAATATTTGTGAAAACTATTTCAGGATTTCGCTTCTATCAGAAAATCTCTTCATATCCTTCGGGATTAAATCCTACGAAGACTGTTTTGCCCTTTTTCAGAGTTGGGGCTCTTAAAAGCCCCGTTCTACCAAGCATCATACCCATTATTTCTTCTTCGTCCCATTCATCTTTCTTCAGGTCGATTTTCTGCAACTTTTTGCCTTTTGCCAGGTAAAGGGCGCTGGCGCTTTTCAGCAATTCCAATGCCTTCTCGCGGTCATATTTTTCTTTATTGGCTATTTCAACTTGTTTTGCATCAATATTATGCTCATTCAGAAAACTTTCTGCTTTCGCGGAGGATTTTCATCCATTGCGATGATAATACCAATCGGCTTTAGCCATAATTAATTCCTTTCTCCTTACGCTATTAACCGCAACAGCAACCGCTTTTGGGGTCGCATTCACATATTATAGAAGGCGTAACCATCCAATTAAGATGCCAGAATCCTGATTCGTCGCTTTCGAGGCAAACTACGCCGGCGTTCGTAAATGAGATTTTATCGGTCCCTTCAAACCCGCACAATAACAGGGTAGCAAGTTTGCTGAGATGAGGCAAATGACCAACGAGCATAACATTATCGCCGCCTTTGGTCAACTTTTCCAACCATATCCGGGGATCGTCCCCGGGATTCAATCCTTCGGCCTGTTCAACACCCATAGGCGGATTGAGATAATCTCCGAAAAGGTCTGCAGTTTGCATGGCCCTGAGTTTGCCGCTATGAATAATTTTTTCGATATCGATGCAAAGATGTTTATCGGCGTAAGATGCCATTCGTTCGGCAATCTCGAAACCTTCATCGGTTAACGGCCGTTCCGGATCCTCATCCTTGGACTTCGCGTAAGCATGCTGGACTAAATACAAAAGCATAATTCCTCCATAACTTTTGCGTTATAAGCTCCATACATAGCCTCCATCCCTATAATATGATAAATGTAAGTGGTTGAAAATACAAGTAATTAATTTACCGTCGATTCCGCGGTTTCCGAAGCGAGCATTTGTTCACGGTGCCGGTGATTTAATTTCTCGATAACTTCATCGAGTTCACCGCCCAATATCCCTTCGAGGTTATGAAGGGTTAGTCCGATACGGTGATCGGTCACCCGGTTTTGAGGAAAATTATAGGTGCGTATTTTTTCGGACCTGTCCCCGGTGCCTACTATCGCCTTACGTTCGGTAGCAAGCTTGCTTTGCTGTTCTTTCTGCGCTTTATCCATCAACCTGGCCCTGAGGACCTTCATCGCTTTATTCTTGTTTTTCAACTGCGATTTCTCATCCTGGCAGGATACAACGGTATTAGTGGGCAAATGAGTTATCCTGACCGCTGAATCGGTGGTGTTAACTGATTGCCCTCCGGGACCGGATGAGCGAAAAACATCGATTTTCAGGTCATTTGGATTGATATCGACATCCACGGCATCGGCCTCGGGAAGTATAGCCACTGAGGCGGCCGAAGTATGAATCCTCCCGGAAGCTTCCGTCGCCGGTACGCGCTGGACCCGGTGCACACCCGATTCGAATTTCAATGAACCGTAAACATCGGCACCCTCCACCGAGAAGATAATTTCTTTGAATCCACCCACGCCGGTAGGGTTCGAATTGAGAACATCGAGCTTCCAGCCTTTATTTTCAATATAACGCGAATACATCCTGTAGAGGTCAGCGGCGAAAAGTGCCGCTTCCTCACCGCCTGTACCCGCGCGGATTTCAACGATAGCGCTTTTGCGGTCATTGGGATCCTTGGGAGCAAGCATTAAACGAAGCTTTTCTTCCAGTATCTCCAATTTCGGTTCAAGTTCCTCAAGTTCAGACTCTGCGAGTTCAATAAGTTCTTTATCTTCGGAACTTTCCAGCATTTTACGGTCTTCCTCTACCCGGGCGGTTATATCCTGGTACTCATCAGCTACCTTTAACATATCCTCCAGCTCAGAATGCTCCCTGGCCAGACCGCTGTATTTTTTATGATTGCCGAGAATTTCCGGGTCTGACAACTTTTCAGTCAAATCGGCGTGCTTTTCCCGCAATCTTTCTATTATCGAAGAATCAAGCATAATTATTCGCTCGCGCTTTCGTTTTTAATCCTGACAGATTCAAGATTGCCATCATAAATACTTGCCTGCGGACATTCCTCTCCAAGCGATGCCGACAGCGCGCACAGGGCTACCTCGAGCATCTTGTCATCAGGTTCCTTGGTGGTGATTCTCTGAAGCCATAATCCGGGCATTATCAGTATGGCCGTTATTGGATGACTGCGGGTTTTGCCGGAAAGTTTAAGCAATTCATATGAGCCGCCGGCTACAATGGGGAGGAGCATAAAATGGATTACGAATCTCTCCAGAAGAAGTGGAGGCCGGCCCGCGATTACTCCGAAAATGGTATCCGATACCGAATAAGTGAATATGGCGAACAAGGCTACAATCAGCAAAAAACTGGTGCCGCAACGAGGGTGCTTGGTGCTGTAACGGCGCGCGTTTTCAATGGTTAGTTCTTTGCCATCCTCATAAGCGTATATCGATTTGTGCTCAGCCCCGTGGTATTCAAAAATACGGCGGAAATCTTTGAACATGGATATTATATAAACATAAAGAACGAACATCAGCATCCTGATTATACCGGCTACTATGTTAAAAGGCAAAGCCGCTTTATCGATCTGGAGCAGGCTTGTTATTAATAAAGGCGTGAAAAAGAATATCGCGATTCCCAAACCGAGGGCTACTATAGTTGTGAATACAAGGGCAATATTGAACATCCCCTTTTTCTCCGATTGGGTCTTGCTGTTTCCCTTTTCCTCAACTTCCGCGTCCGCCGCCGCGACTTCCGCGGAAAAATTCAGGGTTTTGATACCCAGCATTAACATCTCGAAAAATGAAACGGCTCCCCGCACCACGGGAATATCCATCCTTTTATGCTTTTTAACAAAGGGTATATATTCCTCGTTGCGGATTAAAATCGAACCATTAACCCTGCGCACAGCTGTAGATATCCTTTGGGGAGAACGTATCATCACCCCTTCAATAACTGCCTGTCCGCCTACATTTAAAGGTTTCATTATTATTCCACAATTATAAAAAGCGATACCTCGGTACCGACTGAGATATCGCTTAATTTTCTGGTTACGCTACGCCTTGGCTTCTTCTTCCTTCTTGCCTTTATTCAATACCTTGGCATACTTACGCTTATAACGGTCCACTCTTCCCGCGGTATCAACCAGCTTTTGCTTGCCGGTGAAGAACGGATGGCATAGCGAACATATATCTACTTTTATCTCATCTTTAGCCGTACTGCGGGTGGTAAATGTATTCCCGCAGGCACATGATACCTTCACTTCATCGTATTTAGGATGTATTTTCGGTTTCAACAATTCCTCCAATTTTGCCCTTCACAATTTACTACAGACCAGTAATATAATTTATTATCGGAATCCCGCAAGCAAAAATTTCGAATTTTGTTCTATTTCATTATAATTCAACTAAGTACCACTGAAATAAATTATACAAATATATAACTGCCTCCCTATGCTCCGGGTTCACGGGAATTTATGATTACGCATATTTCCCTTCAGTACATATTTTATTTTTGCTTTCACTATCGATAAGTATTATCTCCCAAATACGGCACATATTAACTGGTGATCTAAATAATCAGGCGACAATGGTTAAATTTTCCGATACAGAAGAAGGCAATCTTATTCACCTCTCCAATCCGGGTTTAATACCATCCAACCTGGTTAAAAGTTTCTATGAAACTGTGGAATCGGGATTTGGTTCGGCGGGTTTGAAAGAGGACCTGCTCAATGAATTTGAGCGAGATTCTCAAGAGTATCCGGCATATCTATGGGAATCCAACGGCGAGCCGCTATCATTTTATATTTATCGGTACAACAACAAAAAGGCCGAAATCCTATGGTGCCACCAGATAAAAGCGCTGTTTCCGGTGGAAAAATTCCTGAGGCCCGCTATCGAGCAGCTGATTATAGCATTTCTGGATGACCTGGGGGCAGAAAAAATATACAGTTTTTTCTCATTTAAAAGCTCAATTATCGGGATTGACCTGCTGAGCATGATACTACCCGAACTGGAATTCAAGAAATTCGGGGTTGAAATAATGGAGACTGCTATTGATATAGATGAGCAGTTCGAGTTGCCGCATCTGCCGACAGGGTTTAGATGCACTGCCTGGAAAGTTGAAAAAACTAATGAAGCCGCGGAATTAATGGCCCGTGTAGGCGATGATTTTATCAATTATGTCCAACTCGACCAGAATGAATGCAGGGATTTCATCAACGAGGTTTTCGATCCGGGGATGTCGAGATTGGTTACAAACCAGCAGGGAGAGATTGTCGCTTTTATAAATTTTGACCGCAAGGGCTGGATAGGACAGGTTTTTACCGACCGTGAATACCAGGGCAAAGGAATCGGCAAATATCTGTTAATGTACGCATTGAAAAGCCTGAGTGAAAAAAACACGAAAAAATCATCCCTCGGAGTCCTTTCGAGCAATAAACGGGCTATCAAGCTCTACCGTGAGTTTGGATTTGAGAGCCGTACTGTCAAACCGATATGGGCATGGATCGTACCTCCGGGTTTTGAGCTTTATTGATAACAAACCTTATTTTCAGAAAATGATTGACAATATTAATACGATTTTGTAATATATTTTTAACAATAAAATGTATATTCTTCCATGAAAAATCTCGTTATCTGAGATTGTTTCAAGTTCGTTAACAACAGACATATTTAAATAAAGCTTCGGAGGTTTTATGAGACAACTGTTTCTGTTAGTATGTGTAATATTAATTGGGGCAGTTCCTGTACAAGGCGCGTGGACCGGCACAACCGCCGATCGTCAAATTAGTTATGATGATAATAACTACGCTCAGAGCGCTAAAATAGTTATAGGTCCGGATGGGATATCGCATGTCTTCTGGCATGAGGAAAATCCCGATAACGATGATGTCCATTACGGCCGTTCGGCTAATGGCGGCGATAATTGGATTTCGGAAAACGCCGACTTCGTAATAAATATTCCCGATGGCAATCCAGTTGAACCCCAGGGTATCGACAATTGTATAGATGAGGACGGCAATCTCTATGTTGTTTGGAGCGAAAAGGCTTTGAACGCCAACGAAATCTGGCTCACGAAATCTACCGATGCAGGTCTAAGCTGGAGCGGTATCGGCGATACAATCATTGTCAGCAGTTTTGCCACCCTAACCGAAGATGCGAATAATCCAGCAATCGCCGCGGATAGAAACGGTACCTTGCATTGCGTATGGAACCAGGTCGAAGATTCCGGAGGAGTATCGGAGATATTCTATTCCCGTTCGACCGACCGGGGAGAAAGCTGGGACGAGGAAAGATTTATCACCCTACCCGGAGGCAACGCGGCCACCTATCCTGATATAGCCTGCGATGTTTTCGGAACCGCCTATGTAATCTGGAAACAATCGACGGGCCCCGATACTACCCAGGTAAGAATCCTAATCTCCCGAGACGGAGGGGACAACTGGGAGATCGAGGATGGACGCCCTATCAGTTACCCAATGAACCTCGTTCTAAACCCGGAGATGGCTATCGACCCGGTGGGCAATCTGCATGTTATATGGCAGGGCAGCACCAACCTGATATCGCCATACCACTATGAGATTTACTACACCGGCTCTGACAATAACGGCATAAGCTGGAACGGAAAAAACAGCTCCCGCAGGATCAGTTACCGGCAGGTATTTGGAAATTCCGCGCTTTATCCGGAGTTGACCTGCGACCGTTATGGAAATGTTTTCGTGGTTTGGAACGAAGAACAGATAGACCTCAATAATGAAATACATCTCACAGTAAGCACCGATATGGGCAACTCATGGTCAGGCGATGACCAGGATGAAATAATCAGCTTTCCCGATGGTGAAGACGGCTACCGGCCGTTTCCCGCCGCCGACGCGAACGGTAACATTCACGTGGTCTGGACCGAATTCAACGGCTCAACCCCCGATAATTACGAAGTCTACTATTCCCGCGGCGATTCTTATGGTTTCTCCCGGTTTGCCCAACTGGCTCTATACCCTATCGACAGCCCGATTATAGTGCCCCAGGGACGCAGGTTCAATTATTCAATAGCCGTGGTTAACAACACCAACATAACCGGAACGGCAACCGGCTGGCTGGGGCTGGGATTGCCCGGCGGCGGAGTTATCGATTCACTGCTGGCGGCTAATATACAGCTCGATGGCGGCGTGGCAGTTGCTTTTGACAGCCTTGGCTTGAATATTCCCGGCTACGCTCCCGAAGGGATGTATACATTATACGCGAAATTAGGTTTCTATCCCGATATCGTTATCGCCGAGGACAGTTTCAAATTTACGGTCGTGGATGATGGTGTTGAAGATAATAGCGGTCAATGGACCATAACCGGCTTCGACGAACATATCAACACTTCGGGTATCATTCCTGCTGATAATTCAATTGAAGTTAATGCTTACCCCAATCCATTCAATGCCCGGGCGACAATCAATTACGATTTGCCTGTCGATTCGGATGTACGTATTGACGTTTACGACTTAATGGGACGCAGGGTATCAACTTTAATCGATGAATACCAGCAGGCAGGGCGTCATGAGTTAAGCTGGGACGCTACCGACCATTCAACCGGAATTTATTTCTACAGGGTTTCCGCCGGCGATTTATCGGTTACTAAAAGGATAACATTGATAAAGTAGAAATACCCCATCGAGGCAAATGTCGGGCTTTAAGGGCTAATTATTCCAACAAGTTGATTAAATAGCGCGGTCGGATTGAGAAATCCGACCGTTTTTTAGCGCCGCGCGATAAGCGTTAGTTTCCGGGGGGTGAGGACTGCAGGTCTTTTTCCCACCCTAAGGGGAATGTTGAAAAATTCCGGTAAGGTACTTCTCAGTCAGGGGCGGCATGTTCTTGAACTTGACATGCTTATTTTCCTTCGATAAATCGAGGAATACTAAGCATGCCACACGACCGCGTCCGCCGAGCGCCGGGACTCGGCGGCGCAAATATGGATTCGCGCCTACGATAGCTTCTGGCTATCTCGCGGGAATGACGTAGGATAGGGATCATTCCCACC
>WJIJ01000162.1 GCA_014730345.1 Candidatus Zixiibacteriota bacterium
AAAGATATCCTCTGCGATCTGACTATTATGTCCGTTTTTGTCAACGGTTTATAACCGATACGGTATATATTGACATTGTATGTACCGACCGGAATGTTATCTATGGTAAACTCCCCGCTTGAATCTGATGCCGCCCCGCGCTCCGCGCCCGCAACCAAGACGGTGGCTCCCTCTATCGGCCATTGAGTCTCGCCGTCGATGATTCGCCCGTGTATAGAGCCATACTTGACGTTTTTATCATTGGCGAAAACATTATTGGGTATAAAGATAAGCGATAATACTATCATTACGCATAATATCGTCATTTTCATCTGCTTTACCTCATAACATTTGAAAGAAGGTAATTAAACCCAATAAGATAAATCAGGTTTTAAACAGGTGCAAGTTAATATTTCGTTAAAACTTCTTTAGAATTGGCTTTGGGCTTGAATTTTTGGAGGAATTGCACATATTATATAAAGCTTAGACTGCCCGCACTGACTTTGAACACGTACCAACAAAAACGTTCAAAGCGCTCTATCATACTATTATCCATATTTAAATAGTGCCCAGCATGTGCTGATGATAGCCTATAATGGCAATGAATATTAATCATATCCCCAAATCCAATTAAAGGAGTTTAGTATGAGGTTTCTAAACAGTATAATCGTTTTTCTCCTTGTTGCGGGTTTCAGCGCCGCGGCATCAGCGGATGTTATTAAATATGATAACGCCTGGGATGATGCCGGATTTACTATCGCTGAAAAGGGTGGTTTCGGTGTGGAAGTAACTTATTGCGTTGAGCAGGTCGCTATAAATGATTTGCAGGTTAACGGGAAAACGATGAAAACTATCAACATTCCCGGAGTACTATTACCCAATAATCCGGGCGCTCCTAATCTTCCGGGCGAAAGCCGGATGATTGCCATCCCTAATGGCGCGACCGCTTCGGTGAATATCCTGAGAATGGAAACAGAGATTATCAGGAATATAGAGATTGCGCCTGCGGCCGAGATTCCTTTCGAGAATGATGATTCACCGCCTGTTTACCTTAAAAACCAAAGTATTTATTCCCGTAATTCACTTTATCCGGAAAATGCCGTGGTCCTTTCCGAGCCCAGGAAGCTAAGAGGCGTTGACTACGTCTTATTGGGGATTACTCCCTTTCAGTATAATCCGGTAACCAAAGAATTAACAATATATAAAAATCTCGAACTGGAGGTCGTCTTCAATGGCGGAACCGGTCAATTTGGCGATAACCGCCTGCGCAGCCGGTACTGGGAGCCGATACTAAAATCTAACCTGAGCAACTACTCATCCCTACCCAGGGTTGATTTTAATAACAACCTGGATATGCCGCTCTCGGACACTGATCTCGAATATATAATAATAGTACCGGATGATCCCGCTTTTATCGCATGGGCGGATACAATAAAGAACTGGCGTCAACTTCAGGGAATCAGAACCGGGGTGGTTCCCCTGACAGAAATTGGAGGGAACAGCACATCCGCAATCGAAAATTACATCAATAACGCTTATAATACCTGGACCATACCGCCCTCCGCGGTACTGCTGTTATCTGATTACCAGAGTTCCGGGGATGCTTATGGTATAACGTCGCCATACTGGAATGGATATTGTGTATCAGATAATATTTACGCGGATGTCGATAATGACGATTTGCCGGATGTGGCCTTAGCGAGGATTACAGCTCAAAACGAGACTCATTTAAGTGAAATGGTCAATAAATTCCTCGACTATGAACGAACCCCCCCGACAGACCCGGGATTCTATCAGTATCCTATTACGGCCGGCGGATGGCAGACCGAACGCTGGTTTATCCTGTGCACTGAAATATGCTGGGGATTCATGCATAATGTTCTCGGCAAAGATCCGGTGCGCGAATACGCGATTTACTACGGTACGCCGGGCAGTACATGGTCCACCAACCAGAACACATATATGCTGGTAAATTATTTCGGCCCCGGTGGTTTAGGGTATATACCCTCAACTCCCGAACATCTTAACGATTGGGGCGGAAACGCCACGAGGATCAACAACGATATAAACAGCGGCGCATTTCTACTTCTCCACAGGGACCACGGCGCCGAGACCGGATGGGGCGAACCCTCTTATTGGGTTTCCGACCTCAGCGGTTTGAATAATGACATGCTCCCCTTCGTGCTATCCATCAATTGCCTTACGGGCAAATACAATTGGGGGAGCCAGTGTTTCACCGAAGCTTTCCATAGGATGCAGAATGGCGCGCTGGGTCTGATCGCGGCTTCGGAGGTATCATATTCATTTGTGAATGATACTTATATTTTCGGCCTTTATGATTACTTGTGGCCTAACTTCGATCCCGGCTATGGTGAATCCGGTGAAGCCCAACTCAATCCATGCTTCGCGAATGCCTCCGGGAAATATTACCTTCAGGCATCCAGCTGGCCATATAATCCTCAGCATAAAGTATACACGCACCACCTGTTCCATCATCATGGCGATGCTTTCAACACAATTTATTCTGAAATTCCGCAGAACCTGAGCGTATCTCATGCCGCCGAGCTTCAGGAAGGGGCTAACTCCTTTACGGTGACTGCCGATGACGGCTCGCTTATAGGTCTCACCGTAAACGGCGAAATTGTTGGCGTTGCCGATGGTACCGGTTCCGCTGTGGATATCCCCATAACGCCTCAAATGGCAGGGGCTACCATGATAGTTACGGTTACTAAGCCCAACTATTATCGCTACGAACAATCAATACCCGTTACCGGCGGAAGCTCAATTTATGCCGACTTCTCCGGCGATCCTACATCGGGATGTTCACCGCTGATTGTGAATTTCACCGACCTGTCAACTGGCGAGATTACCGCATGGCAATGGGACTTTGGAGACGGTGGAACATCGACAGTCCAAAACCCATCTTATACATATAATAACCCCGGCATCTACACGGTAACTTTGACCGTAAGCGGTCCCGAAGGATCCGATACTGAAACCAAAGCCGATTATATCAGCGTTTATGAAAGCCCGGTTGCTGG
>WJIJ01000163.1 GCA_014730345.1 Candidatus Zixiibacteriota bacterium
ACATCGTCTATTTCCCCGATAATCGAAACTGTATCCCGTATTACAAAACTCTGCCCGGATGAAAGCACTCCATCAAGAGCGCCAACCGGCGAAATTATCGAAAGGTCGCTTACCAGGTGCGAGCCGGGCACGACATGCACGCCAAATGAAGCTATACTGTCAGGACCCAGGGCGCTTAAATTATCATTCAAATCGTAAATTTCCCCGGCAATCCTAATAGATATTTCGAACATGCCGGTATCGCTGGCGGCGATCAATCTCCACCGGGCAGGTTCATCGAAATTAAAGTCCCTTGAAATGGAGTCGGTTACCGAGAAGCCGGGCGCGCCGGAAAAATCGAGTTCGAGTCTCATCTCGCCGTCAACATCGGATTCCCCGAATTTGGAAACCAGGGCTTCGGCGTTGAATTGCCTTCCCGCGCTGATTTCGAATACTTCGCCTGTATCCGCGGGAACTCCGAAGTCAGTTATATTCACTTCGGCGGGCTCCTGTTTTCTTAAAAGGGCGTTATTCCCCGATGTCGAACGGACCTCCGCCTGTTCTCCGGAAACCGCCCCCGTCGCCGAACTAACCTCTACCTGGAACTGCTCCCATACGCTCTGCGAATCGGCTTGAACGGGATAGGAGACAATAAGGCTGTCATTTCCGTCAAGCCGCTGGGCTATTAACGAGTCCGGGTAATGGGAACCGCTGTTGGAGTTCAAATGTATGATTATATCTTCAATAGGTTCCATGCCGAGATTTTTGAAAATGGCCATCATATCGAAAACCTGACCATAATTAACATACGGCGAATTGGGAACTTCGGCATAAAGAGTATCAATACTGACAATACCCCGGGTTATTACAGAAACAGAATCGCCGGTCAATGCAAAAAGCGTGTCGATCAAAATCTCGTTTTGATAGCCGAATACTCTCAGGTCAGGGTAATATACTCCCGGTTCAAAGGTATTGCTGACCTCGTTCGGCATGAAATACAATGTGGTATCGCCGGGCATGAAAATATCAACCCTCCGGGCAACTGATGTATCCGCTGATACAGTATAATTTTCATCGCCGTCGCTAAATGAGAAACTGCAACTGTCAATATCCAGATTTACTGGAGCTGTACCGGCGTTCCTCATCCTGATTCCAAAGGAAACATTCGAACCGGTAACCGCTGAATCCGGCCTTAGTGAACCCGGATAATAGCTTAAAGATGCCGGGGGCAATATTGTTACCGGATAATCGATCATAAGGAGGTCATCATAGATATAGCCGTCCATATCGCCCCGTAAAATTAATTTTGGATTATAGGTGCCTGGAGTAAAGACGGGATTAAAATAAGCGCTGTCGAATACTATTGTGTTGGCTACTCCCGGGATCAGGTAGTAAGGTTGGTTCAGGTTCGTCCTGTATTGATTGGACAGGCTGTCCTGCAGTATAAAGAACGAGGAATCAGGGTCAAGGGAGATTGGGGCGTTAAAAGTATCGGTAACTTCAATACTGAATGAATAATTATACCCTATGGTTGCCGAATCGGGCGAAAGACTTTCACCGTCAGTATCTATGAATTTATGGGCGGCGACCACGGCGTAGTCGGGGAAGTTGGGCATACTGCTTATCACCGGATTGCCCAGATAGCTCGAATATACTTTAATAGAGTATCCCGTAGGACCGGGCGGCGCGTCGATATCGACATCGAAATACATATTATAATTCCGGGGTCCTTCAGGAAACAGGCTGTCGGGGAGATTTATTATTGAACGGGCGCGCATCTCTTCGTTGTATTCATTGAGTATAAACAGGCTGTCAATTAATATTACCGAGTCGGTAGGGTTGGAAATCCTTATCGAAGCTTCCGCCGAATCCCCGATAAAAATTGTACTGTTGACAATATCGAACTGCTCCAACTCGGGGGATATAAACCTGATAAGGTTGGAATTAGCCGTATCCCCTATCGAAGGCGAATACGCTATAAAAGCCGTCCACCTGCTGGACCCAAGGTAGGTTGTCTGTTCCACGGTCAGGTCACATATTCCGCCGATAAAATCATCCTCTTCATCGAAGACATTATTGAGCATGCTGGCGCCGTCGGTGCTTTCTATTATAACCGTATCCTCGGAAGCATCCATATCGGTTTTGGTGTTCCAGAACATATCTTTAGCCCGTATTATAGATTCCCCGGTAAAGGGTACTCCTGATATCTGGGGCGTTGAAATCTCCAGGTCCATTGTATGGAACTCGCCGGGCATAACCGTAAAGAAATTAGTGGTATCATTATAGAACTGCGAAACCAGCTCCAGGGCGACATTACCCCGGGCAAACAACCGCTGGTTTGCCTGTCCCTGACCGCCGCTAATCGATATATCATTTAGTTCAGGCCTGATACCATTTGGCGATGGCACAATCCCCGGTCCGCCTACGACCCGGACCACTCCATTCGCCGGGTTGCCGTACCTGTCCTCGGCATCGATAACTCTTACAGGAAAGGGCTGGCCGGCCTGCACAGTATCCTGAACATCCTCGATATCAAATGTGTATAAAGTATCCGGTTCTATGAATATATTCGAGGATTCACCATACCAGCCGCGGTGATGGGCGATAATTTTATGTTCATCGGAGTTGAATATGGTAAAATCGCTCCCGCTGAAGATATGGAATCCCTGGTCTCCGAGCGTAAAATAATAAGGATTATCAACATCGTAGAGAAAATCGACGGAGTCGGCGGTGGATGTAAAATGTACATTGCCCTCGAAATTAGTTTTACGGTTTTCACGTATGTCGAGTATCTCCAGTACGACATTATCCTCCAGCGGCCATCCAGCTACCCCTTCCTCGGGAACGGCGATGAAATGCAATGTACCTATTTCCCCGGGAACAACGCTTACAACACCGGAAGTATCCGCTTTTCCCGCGTAAGAAACAATAACCCGGCATTGCCCGACCTTGTTGCCGACGAATATACCATTATCGATAAAACCACAACTGTCCGGGTTGACGAACCAGTTGTAAAGCAAACCCCCGATTATATTTCCATAGCGGTCATAACCGTTTGCTTCAAATGTAAGGTATCGTCCAGCGGATACCGATGTATCAGCCTCCGGGCTTATTCCGACCCTGTACAATATATCAGGATTCAAATTAAATAACCGGGTAAGCGTCGGGCCATCGATAAGCGAATCGTTTTGTGTCGTCGTCCACCCTACTACAGTATGCGCTCCGGAGGTTGTGTCGTTTATCACACGGTCCAGAAGTATCCAAAGGCTGGTGTTCGCGGGAACCGGAGGAAATTCCGGATTGAGATTAATCGTTACTACCTGGTCATCTATATCAAATGAGCTTATATCCACCCCGGGATAGCCGATTATCCCCATCTGGATTCCATCAATCTGGGAGAGATCGAATCCGGCCTGGAAATCGAAATGGATTTTGCCGCGCTGGGGGATTAAATTTTCGTTACGGAAGGTTAATGCGTGCCTGGCGTTTGCCCCGACTGTTGAATCCTCCAATGTATTTACGAAATCATTCAACGAACCCGAAAGGGTTTCCTGGGACAAGACAGGCTGTGATAAGCCTATCGAACCGATAGTGAAGATAATGCAGAGAAAAATAATCTTGTGTAGAACGCGCATCTTTGATGCCTGCAAAATCAGTATCCAACCATGCATAAAAAAGCAGGTCCAGAATCCCCAGACCTGCACGTAATATTCTTTAGAAATATAGCAAACATTTCAATTTTGTCAATGAAAATCAACTTTGCCTTAAGTATAAAAAATACAGCTATTTACCGATTCAATCCGGCGAAGAAAACTAATAATTAGTTACTTTATTATTACAAGAATTTACTAAATGGAAATTTGAGACGCAATAAAAAACTAATTCGCTGTTCAATTATTGAACTTTATCATGATTCCATCGGTTTCCCAGCGCGGCCGGACAACAACCGTATCGGGATAAAAGACAACAGGTTCGGAATATCTGAATGGTCTGTAACCGCCGGTAAAATGGGTGCTGTCTCCATCGCGGTCTATAAAAGCGGAAATCAGGTATTTTCCGCCCGGTATACCGGGTAGCGAAAAATTCCCCGGGCGGTCCAAAATATGTACAATACTTTCCCCACGCCCGAGGGGCCTAAACACCAATCCTATTGGTTTGGCAGCATCCGAACTAACCTCACCCATGACCACGCCGCCGGTATCATCGGGCATTGTAATGAATTTGGATGCCCAGACAGAATCCTTCATCGAGTTCAGGGAAACATCAAAAACCCGTTCAGGCTGGAGCCTTATCTCGTATGCCATAGCCCCCGCAAGGCTGTCCGGTTTATAGAGCATTGTAATACTATCCTGCCAGTCAATTGTACCCTCCACCGCGCTTTCCAAGGAATCAACAAGAGAAAATGCCGCGTTTACCGAGTCAATCATCATCGGTTCATTAAAATGGACTAATATGGTTGCGTTCTTCGGGAAATTCTGGTTGCCGTTTGGAGGTACGGTTTTGATCACCGAAGGCGCCAGAGTATCTGTTTCGCCTTTCGTCAGGAACAGACAACTATTACCAACGGTATCGTTTTCAACTCCGTATTTGGATTTAACTCCACTTACGAACAAAGAACACGCGCTCTCTTCCCCGGTTATCTCTCCCTTGATAAAAACCGACTGTGGATCGACCGGCAGTATGTACGCGGACAATGGATTAAACGGACACTGACCGCCCTGTTCTGATACAAATTCGAAATTTTCAAGATTCGTAACCGACTTACTATCCATATTAATATCGAACTTGACTTCGAGCCTTCCCCCCGGATGAAATGTGCATTTATCTATGTAAGGCGAGGCGGTGTCGAAATCGGCGGCAACCATGTTTACCCTTGAATATTCATTAAGAGAATCGCCAAGAACCAAGTCATAGGGCGCTGTAGCGAACTCTTCATCGCCGCAGTCCCACAGCATATCCCTGTTTTTATCATTTATTGCGAAAATCCGGTATTTTGATGGGGCGAGGTACATCAGGTTATAAGTGCCGTCTTCCCCGGCCTGGGTGGCATATTGAGGAGGATCGTTGACGGGATCGGGAACGGTTGTATCGCCCAACTCGTATATCCATATCCCCAAGCCTTTCACTATTTTATCGCCCACGTAAGCTTTACCCCGAATCGCCCCCCTGTCCAGGGTTTCACCCGTTGAAAACGCCAGGCTGTACGGATATTCCAGCCGGTTGCCGCGCAGGTCGGCGATATTGGTGCCAATAACCAAAACGTAAGTCCTGTCTTCGTTTAAATCGTAATCCGGCTTGATGATAAAAGTAGCGCCCTTCCATTCATATTTGGGATCGCCCTCGAGTATGGGGGATATAAATATGTCATCGGTGAACTTTGTTTTGGTCATGCTCTCCGAAAATTCGATTTTTATTTCGGTATCAACTGGAATGTTAACCGCCCCGTTTTCGGGGAATACACTTACTATTTCAGGGGGGGTTTTATCCTCGGGTCCGCCGGGCGGTGGAACGCTTTTGGCGCAGGAGCCGATTATTAATGGCATCGCCAATAGAATTTGCCAGAGAACCTTTTTAATCCCGCATAACCGCATAAAGGCAATTTAGCAGTGAATAACGTAATATTCAACAGAATTATCAATTCCTTTTAAATCGCAATAGAGGATATATTCATAGAGGTTATTTTTTTCTTTAGGATCTCGAGCTTGGATGGGCTCAGTTTTCCGATATTAAAAAGCTTCCCATTAATGAATACTGATGGGGCCACAAAGACACTCACTGAAAAGGGGGATTCGGTTATCGGCTTGATCCTGAGGTCGACATTGTTGCGGGTGGAAACCAACCTTACAACCTGTTGACGGACATTACTGCAGAGCTCGCATCTTTCTTCAACGAATAATTCAAGTAAAAGCGGTTTCATAATCATTCTCCTGTCTTACCAATTATTACGAAACCCGCCGCAGTTAAGATGTAAATTCAACTAAATGGTCAGAAATCATCTAATGTCTAACAGAAGAAAAAACCGTTAAGTGTATTATATTTCAACACTTATCGCCAAAACACATCTCACGCAAAATAATGGAATTTATCTTCCCACACTACCATCCTGTTTCCCGTTCGGTCCGTTATCTCCCTTTTTGTCAAGTAGTGCGAAAAGCCGGTTTTTCCCTCTCAGCAGGCGCAGGAGAACGAAATCCTTGTCTTCGTTTGCCTTGATTTCCACGGTAAAATCTTCGAGCCCCTTAACCCGTTCGCCTTCAACTTCGATAATTATATCGCCCATCTCGATATTGGCTTTTCCGGCAACACCGCCTACCTCGGCATACTGGACGAATACGCCTTCTTTAGTTCCCAGCGAGTACTGGCGGTACATCGATTCGGTAACTTCTTTGACCGTCAATCCCAGCTCATTGAATTCCTTTTCCTCGGCCTCCACCTTCGGTTGCAGACCTATTTCCACTTTAAGGCGTTTTTTCCTGCTATCCCTGATTAGCTCCAGGCTTTTTACGCTCCCGACTTCAGAGGAGGACACCATCTGAGAGAAGGAATTAAGGTCATCCTCTTTTTCAGCGGACACTTTTTCGCCCTCGAACGAGATTATTATATCTTTACTGCGTAATCCGGCTTTTTCCGCAGGTGAATCTTCGAAGACCTCGGCAACGAGGATTCCCTCGAGGTCATCATCCCCGAAATATTTCGCGTATTCCCTTGAAAGGGGCTGGGTTATGATACCTATCCATCCGCGGTCGATTGTTCCGGTAGCCTCCAGTTTGCCCCGGACTTCTTTGGCGATATTTATGGGAATGGTAAATCCCTGTCCCCTGCCATAGCCTATTGAATTGATACCAATAACCTCCCCGCGAAGATTTACCAGTGGCCCGCCGGAGGAACCGGGATCGATAACCGCGTCAGTCTGGATAAAATCATTAATCAAAGGGGTTTCGATAGGCAGGTTTAGGACACGTCCTTTACCTGATATTATTCCGAAACTTACCGTACGGTCGAATCCGTAGGGATTACCCACCGCTATAACCCATTCGCCCACTTTACAGCTGTCGGAATCGCCGAGCCGGGCCACATCCAGCTTTTCGGGGGCATTTATTTTTATAAGGGCGAGGTCGGTCTGTTTGTCGGTGCCAATAACCTCCGCCGGATATTCAAGTTTAGAGGGAAGGGTTACTGAAATAGATTGGGCTTTGTCCACAACGTGTTCATTGGTAAGGATGTAACCTTCTTCGTCTATAATAAGACCCGAACCGAGGGTTTCGAATTTCTGGCTCTGGATTTTTTGCACCACATCAATATGTACAACCGAGGGTTTAATACTATCGGAAAGGGCGATAATAACTTTCTGTAAATCCTCAAAAACCTGCAAATCATCTTTTTTGACATCGGCGGCCGCGGTTCCACAGTAAAAAACAACTAAAATTACACCAATTAATAACTTACGCATAATAATCCTCATCGTTAGAAGTTAATTCCAGTATATTATTATTTCGCGGTGCAATGCAAGAGAATTTAAAAGACGTAAAGAGATTCAAATTTATCCTTAATTCCTATAGACCTTTAATTATTTGTGTCCCATAAGGTAAAAACGAAGAAACGCATCATTTTATCCATATTTAATGGGTGTTCAAGTTTTGCACTGCATCAATTTAGGCCTTGACAATTTGCATTCACGTCTTATCTTTATTATGTGTTATCGGGCGATTAAGTTCATGATAACAGCCTGAAAACCTTAGATTTGCAAACAAATGACATGTCAACATTTGATCGCCTTGATTTGCGTCATCACGGGCGCATCGGTCTCAAGGAGGTGATTGGTTTAAGAATTTAATTTCGGGGCAACTATAACGGCAATATTTTAATGGAGGTTTTATCATGTATAAAACTGTTTTAGTACTCGCGTTGAGCTTAATGCTCATATCTTCTTACGCCTTGGCCGCCAACAATACCGGACCGGCCGATGGTACTTATCAAACCGAAGAATTAGTTTATTTCGAGGATTTCGATTCCGGTCATGACTGGATCGGGGATTGGGGATTGGATGACGGCGATTCCCATTCGGCTCCGAATTCCTGGAGCGATTCTCCGGGCGGAAACTATCAGTCAAATGCTGACGTTTCGACCGAACTCTCCACCCAGGTTGACTTAACAGATTATTTTGGGGCCACGCTGGAATTCTGGACCAAGTATGATATCGAGACCGGATTCGATTATGTGTATATGTATATTTCCAACGATGGCGGCAGTACCTGGAACCTGTTCCATACTTTTAATGGTGAAGGGGTTGATTGGACACTGTTCAGCGCCGACATCGGCGGTTATGCCGGCCAGCAGATAACCTTTAAGTTTCAGCTGGTATCCGATGGTGCTTATGAAGTAGACGGTATGTACATCGATGATTTTTCAGTATATGGCTCTACTGAAGATACGAGCCCGCCGCTTATCATTCATCAAGGTCCCACCGATTCTACCAGCGTGCCGGATGATTACGAGACAATGGTTACGGTTACTGATCCCTCGGGCGTGCAGACGGTTACTTTGAGCTACATGGTGGACGAAGGCAATACCGAAGTTATAAATCCGGACAGCTCCGCCGGTGATAATTACTATTTCACCGTTCCCTACCAGACTGGCGGCTCCCATGTAAATTATTTCTTCACCGCCACCGATACCGAGGGGAACAGCGGCGATTCGCCTGAATATCATTATGTTGCGGGTAATGTCTTGTATTACGATGATGGTGAACCGGAATATATTTACCAGTACCAGGCGGATAATAAGAATGTTACCCGCTTCACCCCGGATGAACAGGCTATATTGGTTACGGGTATGATAAAGCTTTATACCGATGTCAGCCATGACCTTGATACCGTCGATGTATCTCTCTGGGATGCCGACGGCAGTAATCCCGGCGATGAGCTTATCACCCCATTCGCGGTATGGCCTCAATCGACCCTCGATAAACCTGAAGCGTGGACGTATGTCGATTTCAGGGGAATGGGCATGGAATTCGACGATGATTTCTTCTTTGGATTTACATACCGTTCAAATCTGCCGGTTATCCTTGGAGACAGCCCGGCAATCAGGAATCGTTCGCGGACATATATCGCGGGTTCCTGGCTCCCGGCCGATGCCGATTTCCATATCAGGGTAATCGTTGACTACGGTCAGGTTGGGGTCGATGATAATGGCGGCAACACCCCGGTAGATTTCGCTTTAAACCAGAACTATCCCAATCCATTCAACGCCCAGACAACGATCACATATACATTAGCGGGCAATTCCGATGTGAAACTCGAGGTTTATAACCTCCTGGGACAGAAGGTGGCGACTCTCGTGGATGGATACCAGAATGCCGGAATCCACGCGGTGAACTGGGATGCTTCCGAGGTATCATCCGGAATTTATTTCTATAAATTGGATGCCGGTGATAAAGTGTTGACCCGGAAGATGTCGTTGCTTAAATAATTCTTATTACCAACAAGAGCATAAAAAGCCCCGAAATCAGGGGCTTTTTTTATTTTGGATTACTTTCAGTTTATCCAACAAAAGGTTAGCCGTACTCGCAGAGAAACAGAGCCTACGTTAACTTTGAATAAATTCGCAAATAATAAAAAAAAGCTTGACAGAATTTCGCGGATAAAATACATTTTCTCTGGAATTATTCATGAAGCCCTGAACAGATGGGCATTTGGTAAAACCCGATGGAGGGGACAGTATGGCTATCACGACAAGGCCTAAGAGAAAATTGCGAATTATGGTAGTCGATGATGACTTGGATCTATGCGATTACCTAACGGACCTCTTAACCGAAGAGGGTTATGAGGTCGATGCTTTCCAATCGCCGAACGCGGCGCTGGATAAGCTGAAAAACAAAGTCTACCACATAATTCTGCTGGATTTAAAGATGGCGGAAATGAACGGGGTAGATGTTTTGAGAAGTATCCGGAAATTCGATTCGGATATCTGCGTAATAATCCTGACTGCGTATCCCGCGGTGGACACGGCCGTGGAAACGATGAAACAGGATGCCTTCGATTATATCAAAAAGCCTTTCGACAACGAGGAGTTGAAGGAGATAATCGAAAGAGCTATCCAATCCAAGGGCTTGGTAGTTGATATTTCCAAGAAGGTATGTACGGAAATCGGCAGCAGGGTAAAGGAACTCCGGAAGAAAAAGAACCTCACCTTGAAACAGCTTGCCAATCGCGCCGGACTTTCCGTATCACTAATTTCTCAAATCGAAAGGGCGGAGAGCGCCGCATCAATCGCCACACTCACCAAAGTATCCGCCGCGCTGAATACAAAAATGGAAACGTTCTTTAAGGGTATCTAAATCTTTTTGAACGAATGCTGTAAGTTTCATTTTATTGCCGCAAGGCGCAATTGAATTGAACTTTAAAAATTTAAACCTGTTTAAAGGGGCAGGTTAATAAAAATAGCGGAAATGGACGATATTTATTTATAGTAAATTGTCTCATTCTTTGATAAATATGGCTCCACAAGAATCGAAATCAGTCAGCAATAATATCTCCGATCTTCAGCGCGAATTAGCAGAGGCGAAGGCGGAAATTAAGCGCATCAAAGCGGAATATGATTTCCTTTTGCGTAACATGCCGGAGTTAATCATAACTATTGACGCTGACGGCAATATCCTCAAGTTAAACAGGAGCGTGGAGGATATGCCCGCGGAAGAATTTATTGGCGCGAATATCTATAATTTCATAGTCGAACATCACAAGGATATAGTAAAAGGTGTAATCGACCGGGTTCAAAAAAGCGGTACAAACGCCCCATTTGAAACATTGACCGTATTAAAAGGCAAAAGAATATGGTGGTCCAATTATATAATTCCAAAATCGGGCGACTCCGGGCGGGAAACATTCATAGTCGTGGCCGAAAATATCACCGAGAGGAAATTCGCGGAAGAAGCCTTGCGGGAATCGGAATGGAATTACCGCCAGCTTTACCGCAAGTCTCTTGATGGAATAGTATCAACGGACATGAACGGCGTTTTTGTGGATTGCAATCCGGCGTATTCGGAGATGCTCGGTTATACTATTGACGAACTCCGCAAGATGAGTTTTAAGGAAATAACCCCGGAGAGATGGATTGAGTGGGAAAATAAAAAGGTAATAGAGGAAAAGATCATCAACAGGGGTTATTCTGACCTGTATGAGAAGGAGTACATCCGCAAGGACGGTACTGTGTTCCCGGTTGAGCTTTCGGCATATTTGATAAGCGACATAGATGGCAATCCGGTTGGTATGTGGGCATTCGCCCGGGACATTACGAAGAGAAAAAAGCTTGAAGAGAGCCTTCATAAAAGCGAGCGTGAATTCAGGACGCTTGCCGAAAACGCTCCGAATATCGTGGCTCGATTCGACAGGGATTTACGGCATATATATGTTAATCCCGCCATTGAAAAGGCATCGGGCATTCCCGCGGAGCAATTCATAGGTAAAACCCATGAAGAAATCGGTCTTCCCGAGCAAAATGTTAAGGAATGGAAATCGCATCTTCATAAAGCTTTCAATGATAAACTGCGCCAGAAGAATGAGATATATTATGATACTCCCGAAGGCAGGAGGTATTTCGAATCGGAAGTTGTGCCGGAACTGACAAATGACGGCGAGGTGAATACGGTTCTTTCCATAATAAGGGACATTACCGAGCGTAAGGAGACCGAAAAAGCGCTTCTTGAACGGGAAGCGACACTTAACAGTATTTTTCATGTAGCTCCTATCGGAATCGGTATGATAGTCAGCCGCACGTTCAAGAAGGTTAATGACCGTTTCTGCCAGATGGTTGGGTATTCCCGGGATGAACTTATCGGCAGGAACGCGTTGATGATCTATTCCTCGCGAGAGGAATACGACAGGGTCGGCAAGGATAAGTATGATCAGATAGACAAATATGGCACCGGAACTATCGAAACCCAGTGGAAGCGCAAGGACGGCACGATTATAGATGTGCTTCTCAGCTCCACGGCCCTGGATAAGCATCATTTGTTATCCGGAGTAATCTTCACCGCTCTTGATATAACCGACAGGAAAAGAACGCTGGTCGCGCTTCGGGAAAGCGAAAACCGTTTCCGGTTGATGGCAGATAATACTACCGATATAATTTCCCGCCATGACCTGGACAGCACTTTCCTGTATGTCTCCCCTGCCAGCGAGAACGTGCTCGGGTATAAGCCGAGCGAGTTAATCGGCAAGAGGGCTTATGATTATCTTCATAGTGAGGATAAAAAGTGGGTTCTGGATATTCACGGTTCGGTTAACGGTTTGCTGAGGTTCCCCACAATTACCTATCGTTTCCGTAAGAAAGAGGGGGATTATATCTGGTTGGAGACAACGAACAAGCCGATCAAACGACCCGGCGGCGCGGAGGTTATGGAAGTAATCAGCGTTTCCCGTGATATCACTGACCGCAAAATGGCCGAAGAAGCGCTGGAGATGGAACATAAGCAGTTGACATCGATTTTCGACAGTATCGATGAAGTTGTCTATATTTGCGATCCCGAGAATAGAGAGCTGATTTTCGTAAACGAGGCTTTCCGTAAGCAGTGGGGCGGTTTAAATCCAAATAAACTATGCAAAGACGCGGTACCTATAACAGAAAAGGGCTGTCGTTCTTGCGAACCAGGAATTTCAAAGGGTTCTAAAGAAGGCGTTTTTAATTCTATCGAGTGGTATAACAGGGAAAACGGTAAATGGTACCGGACCCTGGGCAGAAAGATAAGGTGGCCTGACGGCAGGGAAGTGAATTATCACATGGCAATTGATATTACCGAGAGGAAGGAAGCGGAATTAAGGGAAGCGGAACTTCGGGAGAAGCTGATACAATCGGAGAAGTTGGCGTTTATCGGCAAGATGGCGGCCGGGGTTGCTCACGAGATAAACAATCCGCTGGCGGTTTTATCGGGTATGCTCCAGGAACTGCTGAAGAGAACCGACCAGGAAAGCAAGCAATACCAGAAATTTTACCGGATGAGAAAAGTATCTGACAGGATCGGCAAAACCATCGACGGCCTCCTTCAATTCTCCAGGCAAACCAAGATAAAAGTTAAACCTTGTAACATAAATGAAATAGTCAGGGAATCCATAGCCCTGGTAAAGGAAAAAGCGGCTTTTGAAAATATCGAATTGCGCGAGGATTACGGTACGGAAATACCGCCGGTCAACCTTGAAAAGGAACAGATTATCCAGGTTTTCGTAAATCTGATCCGCAACGCGCTGGATTCGATGCGCCACGGCGGAGAGTTGAGCGTCAAAACGCGGTATATCAATAAGATAAAGCAAGTCAGCGTGGCTATATCTGATACGGGGGAGGGTATAAGCCCGGAAGGTGTAAAGAAATTGTTTACGCCGTTTTACACGACGAAAGAAGTTGGGAGGGGTACGGGGTTAGGATTGGCCATAAGCTATGGTATTATTGAAAGCCACCGGGGCAGAATAGACGTGGAAAGCGAACTCGGGAAAGGAAGCACCTTCACAATTTATCTCCCCCTTGAAACCGAAGTGGTGGAAAGCGACGGTATGTTGACATTTGCCACTAAAGAAAACGGTGAAGCTGATAACTGAACAACGTATTTCTGCCGATAAGAATAATACGGTTATGAAAAAAACATTAGTACCTTTTATATTCATATTTATTTGCCTGCTCGTTAATTCCGGGTGTGAGGACCGCTCAACATCTTCGCCATATCAACCGGAATTGGCTATAGTTTATCCCGGCGACGGCGATGAAATAGGGGATTCGGTTACTGTCAGGGCATCAGCGGGAGAGCTTCAAAATGTCATTAGTGTAGATTTCTATGCGGACGGTAGTTTTATCGCCAGCGATTCCTCATCCCCTTACCGCTTTTTCTGGAGCACTCACCAGGTGGATGCGAACCAGAGCCATGAATTATATGTCAAGGCGACCACTGTTGATTCGGCTTATTATTCGGATACCATAACGGTAACAATCGAGTTGGCATCAGGGCTGTTGCAGCTATCGGAGCATGATATAGTCGGCAACGCGGTAACGGTGGCCCTCGATGCCGTTAACGGCGTTTTATATGCCGCGTCTTCGGGGGAGGGCGTCAAACTCTACGATGTAAGCAATCCATATAATATAGCCTTTATAGCCAATATCGCCATTACCGGAAATTCGGCGCTGGGAATTACTCATTCGGGAAACTTTGTTTTTATAGCAGAGGGAACCGGGGGAGTGAGCGCGTGGGACGTATCTGATACCAAAGACCCCCAATTTTTGGATATTTATGATACGCCCGGAAACGCGGTCAATGTTGAATATGACAATACTAAAGGCATAGTATACTGCGCGGATACAGAAGCGTTGCAGGTAGTGGGATTTAACGAGGCGAACGGGCAGCTAACGCCTTTGGCAAGACTAAATTATACTTCGGCAGTAAACGCCCTGGCGTTGAATGGTGATTATATTCACCTGGCGGTGGCAGACGGCATAAAGGTAGTCGATGTCAGCAATCCGTCAAACCCATCATTTACGGGAGGTAATTACAGCACCGATACCCGGGTCAAAGGAATCGCGAGTATTGGTTCAGAGGATTATATAGCCGAGGGAGCGGGTGGAATTGCCATCTTATCTATTGTCTCGCCTGATAATCTGGAATTTATCGCTGATTACAACAGTCCCCCTGATGCCGCGGAGGATGTCGCCATAGAAAGTATATCAGGAGGGAAAATAGTGTATATTGCCGACGGCGCGGAAGGATTGACGGTTGCGCGGTACACTGAAAGTTCCGATGATATTGAAGCCCTTGATCAATTCGACACCCAGGGGTCATTCAATGATATAATCTTCAATGATGGTCTTCTCTACGCCGCGGACAGGAATTCTCTGCGGATAATGAGGTTTGTCGAATAAAACCTATCCCCTAACCCTCCATTTCCTATTGATAAATGGTATTATAATTAGTATTGACATTTCAGGTTGATGCTATTATGTTATCGACCGCACAATAAGCGCAGGTCAGGCGGATGAATTATCCACATGTAGCAACAAATTTATCCCGTTGTATATCAAACAAACGCATTACATGGAGAGTATTATGGTTCAACGAGCGGCAGTAATATTTTTATCAGGAATTATGATATTTTTGGTCGGAGCTCCTTGTGTTCAGGCGGAGGCGATTTCATTCAACATCTCTATTAACCCGGCGGATGTTATAATCGATACCGTGGATGTGGGAGGATTCCAGTACGTAAAGGTAGATTTCGCTCCCGATGTCAGACGAACGCATCATTTAAATATGTATGTCGGAGACGATTCAATCGGTTTGCCGGAACTGCCCTGTAAAAATATCCGCTATGCTATCCCCTTCGGACATAAAGTAACGGGAATTACGGATATATATTACGAAGTTGGCACTACCATAGAATGCGATGACGGAATGTATGTACTTGCATCACAGAAAAACCAACCGACCCTCGATGGACACGATTTCCCGCCATATCAGCAAGTGGATGAAAATGTATATCTCGAGCTTGAGGATTTCCCTGGTGATTCAAATATGGTGCAATTGGTCAGCGGCGCGGGAGTTTTGGAAAATATCAGTGTCGCGGATTTACAGGTCACTCCGTTTAAATACACTCCATATAACGGAGAGTTGAAGGTACTTTCATGGATAGGTTTTACTGTTCATACTGAGCCGGCCGCCAATTCCGCCGGGGTATACTCAACAGTTTGGCCGCCTTATATCGAATACCCGGAAAGAGCGTTCAAGGAAAGATTTGTCGAAAACGCGGAACAGATAGAACAGTTCGCGGCCCCGATGAATTATGGAACCATGAGTCCCGGGAGCCCATGGCTTTATTACCTTATCGTAATCCCTGACTCTACATATATGTCCGCCGCCAAAAGGTTATCCTATTGGAGAACGGACACTCACCGGCCGGCAAGGATTTTCACCCTCGATGAAATAGAAAACCGTTATGATGACTGCGATTTGCTGGAAAAAATCCGGCGGACTTTCAGGGAGTATCATCACGGTCATGGCGCGAAGCATCTGCTTTTGGTCGACCGCGAGAATATCCGTTATCTCTATTCGAACAACACGATTATCAATCCTGATATAGTATCACAACATATAGGCAACTGCCTTTACCTTGGTGAATTCACCCGTTCGTATGAAGACTGGGATCTCGATGGTGATGGAGTGTTTGGAGAACCCAGCCATGACAATCCTGACCTTTACACAGAAGGATATGTGGGGGTGGTCCCGGCGGTTTCACCGGAGGAATTCGAAATCTACGTGGATAAGCTAATCAAATATGAAAGCGAGGGCGCGGGGTGCAATTATGAGTATTATACGACCTGCATCGACCAGATGAGGGACCCGCCGTATTATCAGCATCTCTATTACCCGGAATTTATCCCCGGGTATATCCAGGTTGATAATTCGAGCGGTATCGAGCTTCCCACGGGTTTCGATCCCAATCCAACGGCTCCATACGGGTTGGAGATAGAGTATTACTACCGTTTTAATCAGCCGGCGTATGTCAATGAATCCTCGCATGGTTCGCCGCAGCATAACACCGGATGGACTACGATGTACAACGCGTCGCCGAAATATTACATGTCCTCCATAGAATACGGAGGGATGCACGGAAGCATCACCAATCTGCTGAACACGGGATGCTTCATGAATATGTGGACTATTAGCTGTTATGTCGGATGTTATGACGCGCGGGAATGGTATTATCTCGGGGATGTGCGCTCCATGGGCGAGGGTTATCTTTTTGTACCGGATGGAGGATGTATAATATACAACGGCCATTCGCGCGCCGGTTCGGTTAATGGTTCGCGATACATGACCCGCGCGTACTGGGACCATATTTTCAATATCGATGGCGACAATATCGCCGGAATGGCATTCCGGAACACGAGGCTGGACTATGTCAACAGGCGTTATGAGAATTACACCATGACCATGATGGGCGATCCCTCGATATCGGTTTACACCAGCCAGCCATACGAATTTGCGGTCATCGGGGACAGCGTGGTTAATCCAAAGAAAACCGTTGTTTTCGACCACGTGGTGTATGACCCCTGCAATATCCCCGCCGAAAACGCATTGGTTACAATCCGGCAGGGGGACAGGTATTCACTGGGGTATGTAAACGCCAATGGGAACATAGTCAATCAATACGGCGAGTTAATAAGCTGGCGGTTATACAGTACCGATGAAATTTACCTTACGGTGTCGGCATGGAACAGGAATGACCATAATATCCTGGTTCACCAGGATACTATCACCGTTTTCCAGGAAGCAAACGGTTTGAGTTTTTCGGAATTGAGCAAAAGCGGCGAGTTCGATCTGTCATTGCCGGTTGAATATTCCCTGAACCAGAATTATCCCAATCCTTTTAACACCTCGACCACAATACAGTTGGGGCTTCCGGAGTCATGCGGGGATGTGCGTATCGATATATTCAACCTGATGGGACAGAAGGTCTCCACTATTAATGCCGGTTCGCTCGATGCCGGTTATCATACATTTACATGGAATGGATTTGATAATAGAGGAAATGAAACACCCAGCGGCGTTTATTTTTACAGGGTGACCGCGGGTGAATTCAATGAAACTAAAAGAATGATGTTGGTGAAATAGCTATGGGTAAGAAATTATTAATAGCGGTAACGTTTATAGTATTACTTCCCGCATTAGCGGGGGCTTATGAGATAACGATATGCGACCTGGCATCGGAAACCAGCCAGGCGGGAACGCGATTGGTTGAAATACTTGACGGGCATGGTTACGCCTATTCCTATTACCAATCGATAGGTGGCCATACCGGTGATATGATGGTACTTTTCGCCGGAGTGCAGGAGTATGGACAGGGCGGTTACGTGGAGGAAGAACAGCTTCAGAATCTCAGGGACCATTTGAACGCGGGTAAGGATGTTCTTATTTTCGGCAGTTCGAATTTACTCATGCTCCCGCTTTCGATGATAGGAGTGGATATTATGACCCTCGACCCATTGCCCGTTGACAGCCTTTGGGGTACGGAATTCAATTTTCTGGATGGGTTAGTTTTCAATTATCCAGAGGAAAACTTCGCCCCGCAGGGTTCCTACTTCATCGCCAGCTCCGAATTCAATCCGGATTTTGAAGCTCTGCACGGCAACTGGGGAGGTTCTCCCCTGTGCAAGGGAGTGTTTTACCAGAACAGCTCTCCCTCGTTTAAAGCTCTGACTTTCAACGCGGACCCGTCATTGATTGATCCGGATGGGGAATACGATTCTTATGAAGACCTCATACTTCGGTCGCTTCAAGATTATTTTCATATTTACACAGATATCGATGAGGAAGCGCCGCCTGTGCCGGCCGAAACTCGATTGGAGCAGAACTACCCTAATCCGTTCAACAACAACACGGTTATCAGCTTTTGCCTTCCGGAGGCGGGAGAAGTTAAATTAAACATCTATGACATAATGGGCAGGGAGGTTAGCTGTATATTAGAAAACAGGTTGGCGGCTGGAGAGCACAGGGCGGTATTCGACGGAAATGAACTGGCATCCGGTATATACTATTACATATTAGATACCGAAGCCGGCAACTATGCCCGTAAGATGTCTTTGATCAAATAAATAGTGATTATAACGGTTTAGTCTTCTTTGTCCTTCTCGTCGAAGATGGATTCAGCCAGAGACAGGGCGACCCCCGAGAGTACAGCTTCGACACCCAGCGCGGTAAAGTCCGATGAAATCAGCTTGCGGTCGACATTGGCATAAAGAGAACATCCGGCGCCGACCTCGACAACCATCCCGGAAATTTTATCCTCCGCCTCGGCGACGAAGGTAACTTCGCCAAGTTCCTCGCTAATTACAAATCCTGAACAATTATGCAATTGGAGATGACTCTGGGGAGTGTAGATAACAACCATGGGCCCCTTTGCTTTGCCGCCGAGTTCGGCCTGGGGATAAAGGTCTACATGTATGTGGCGTTTGTCCTCGGTATTGACGATAGTAAGGCGGTAATGGTCGGTAAGATTATCGACAGAATTAGCTTTAAGGCAACCGGCAATTTTATTTACATTCTCTTCGGTGAATATGGCCATCATGATTATCCCTGGGTAGGCCCGTCGGTTTCTTCTTTCTTATCAATTTTCGGTTTTTCAGATTTTCCAGCATCCTCGATCTCGTTCTGAGCGTCGCGGATAGCCCGTTTGAACTCGGTAATTCCCTTGCCCATCCCACGGGCAATTTCCGGAATCCGTTTCGCGCCGAATAACAGCAGGGCCGCTAATATAATAAGTAACAATTCCTGTGCGCCTATACCGCCTAACATTTGATCACCTCCGGTCAATCGTCATATAACTTCAATATAAGCAAGTAGTTCATCGATGGAAAGTCAAATTTTTAAATATACCACCATTTAAAATATGCTATAACCAGTAATACGGAAATTACTGATACAAAGTTTATTTTAAACATCAACCCTATAGTGAAAGTTATTGCATACAATTTCACGGTCAGAGGCTCAAAACCGATGTCGAAGCTTTTCATGAACAGGGTTTTTACCGCCCCTTCGGGGATGTAGGTGCCTATCAACTCACCTACCAAACCACCAAGCACCGCCCCGAGTATTAAAGCCACTATCAGGAATGTAACCTCTCGTCTCTTCAATTATCCGCCCTCCCTGTATTCGCATTAACGAGCGAACCGAATATCTTGATACCATCGGTTCCGCCCAGTAAATCCTCTACATATCTTTCGGGATGGGGCATCATCCCCATCACATTTCCTCGTTCATTCATAATACCCGCAATTGAATCCCGCGAACCGTTGGGATTAGCATCTTCGGTAGTTTTGCCTCCGGGGGTACAATAACGGAAGATAATCCCGCCGTAATCATTCAAGCGATGATAGACATCATCGGAACAGAAATAATTGCCCTGGTTATGGGCGACGGGCAGTCGAATTACCTCGCCCCCCGACAGTTCTGATGAAAACGCCGTGGAATCATTTTCGGTCCGCAGGTATATATCCCTGCATATAAATCGGAGGTTGGTATTGAGCATGAGGGTTCCGGGGAGCAATCCAGATTCGGTGAGTACCTGGAAACCGTTGCAGATGCCCATTACAAAACCGCCGTTTTCGGCGAATTTTTTCACTGAGGCGATAATCCTGGAAAAACTGGCGATAGCTCCAGCCCGGAGGTAGTCGCCATAGGAGAAACCGCCGGGAAGGATTATGGCGTCGAAACCGGAGGTATCTTCATCGCCATGCCAGATGAATTCCACCTGTTGGTTAAGGCTGTCCTTTACCGCCCGGTAACTGTCGTAGTCGCAGTTGGAGCCGGGGAATACAACTACGCCGAATTTCATGCCGATTCCTCGATTACAAATTCCTCGATTACCGGATTTGCCAGTACTTTCTCGGATATCTCCTTCAAAACCCGTTCCAGGTTTTCCAGGTCGCCATCATAGGAAATATCGAAAAACTTGCCGACACGCACCTCGGCCACGCCCTCATAACCAATATCATTTAAAGCCTTTTTAATCGTCTGTCCCTGAGGATCGGCCACGCTTTTCTTCAGGGAAACGTAAACTCTTGCCATCATAAACACCTTTATCGGAAGGGTTCCTGTCCTTTTTCCGTTTTGAACTATTTCTTTTTTTAGTTTTGGCGCGCACTTTGCCGGTAACATCGGGGGCACGTTTTAAAAGGTTAAACACTTCATTAAGTAATCCCGAAAGCACATAGAGCATGGCAACCGGAAAAGGGGCGTAATTGGGTTTATAAATTATTGCCCCGATAGATATAACTACCAGTAAAAGGCGAATTATACCGCCTTTATTATGTATGGAAAGCTTCGGGCTTGACGCGTATTCGATATTGGAAACCATCAGTACCGAAAAGCCTATCATCATAACTACCGCGGTATTCTCATAACGGGTTTCGCCCCACACTGCCTGGCAAAATATAAGATAACCCGCGAGGGCAAAAGCCGCTGCCGGAACAGGCAAACCCACGAAATTCTTTTTCTTCTCCATGTTGGCCTGCAGGTTAAAGCGCGCCAGGCGAAAAGCCGCGGCCATGATATATACAAAACCGAGTATCCACGCCCACTTGCCAAATTGCTCAAAGGGGAAG
>WJIJ01000164.1 GCA_014730345.1 Candidatus Zixiibacteriota bacterium
AAAACAACCTCTCCGGCGGGGATAAACGTAAACAAGCGGGTTATCAAGGTATATAATGGATAGCCGGTGGGATGGGCTATTCCGAGGGTATGGGCGACAACCGCCAATTCTCCCGAGTCAATGAACTGTACTCCCCTGTGCGCGGTAAGAAAATAAATAACGAACGCGATAGCCCCCGCTATAGAAGCATCAAGATATCCGCTTTTGAATCCTTTCGTCATGCTATATCAAAATGCAGTTGTTAGTAATCATCAGAACGGCAGGTCATCATCGGTTTCGGCCATACTGTCCTGATCACCGGGAGGAGGAGGCATACCGGCTTCGCTGTCATCCCTGCGTGCGCCGCCGCTTAAAAGTTGAAGGCGCCTGACCACAACCTCGCTTATATATCGGCGGTTGCCGTCCTTGTCATCATAAGAGCGGTTTTGTATCCTGCCCTCGAGATATACCGGGCTTCCTTTCTTTAGATACTGGCTGGCAATCTCGGCATTCCTGCCCCAGCATACTATATTGTGCCATTCGGTTTTCTCGGTTAATTCCCCGCTTTTATCCTTCCATTTTTCAGTTGTGGCGATACTGAATGATGTTACCGCCTGTCCGCCCGGAGTATAGCGAAGTTCCGGGTCTCTGCCGAGGTTTCCGATTAAAATTGCTAAATTTACTGATGCCATGAAATACTCCTTTACTTTTATCATTGATAAATAAAGGGTAATAATGTTAGAAGTCAAATGTAAATATTTTTGCATTAACATTGCTCATTGATTAAATTACATCCTGGTTTTCACAAACAACTGGGAGAGAAAATGGATTTGTTCGAAATTAATCCCCGTGAAGTCGCTGAAAAGCTTATAACATTTTTAAAAGAGAACCTTGAGAGGGTTGGCAGGAACGGTTTTGTCCTTGGTTTGTCCGGCGGGCTGGATTCTTCGGTATGCGCGGCCCTGGCCGTTGAAGCAATTGGAGCCGGCAAGATTAATGCTTTGATGATGCCATACGCGACATCATCGAGCGCGAGCATCTCCGACGCCGAAATGCTGGCTGAGAAGCTCAAAATCAAGGTAACTAAAATCGATATCACGCCCATTGTAGAACCTTATTTTAAACTTGAGACGGATATCAATTATCTCCGCAAGGGAAATTTTATGGCGCGGATAAGGATGGCATTGTTATACGACCATGCGGCGCGCACCCGAAGTCTTGTGCTGGGAACATCGAACAAATCAGAGGCATTGCTTGGCTATGGCACTCTTCATGGCGATGTTGCCTGGGATATAAATCCATTATGGGATCTTTACAAAACGCAAGTGCGAACACTTGCCGAGTATCTCGAAATTCCTCAAGCGATAATCCATAAGAAACCTACGGCTGATTTATGGCAGGGGCAGACGGACGAAAACGAATTGGGGTTTACTTATGAAAGGGTGGACAAGCTATTGTTCCTTGCTTTAGACAAAGCTTTAAGAGACCCGGAGATAGAAACCGAGGGGTTCAGCATGGAAGAGATAAACCGAGCGAAAAGGCTCGTAAAAGCTAACCAATTTAAACGCTCGGGGCCGATAGTTGCCAGGATATTTCCGGAATATCCCGGATGCGATTTTATCGCTCCTGACTCCTGGTAAGGATTCATCGCAAGGATGGCGAAACCCGAAAAATACAACAAGGGGATTTTATACCTGGTGGCGACTCCTATAGGCAATATGGGAGATATTACCTTCCGCGCCCTGGAGATTCTCGCCGATGTCGATGTAATTGCCGCTGAGGATACACGGAAAACGGGCGTTCTTTTGAAGCACCATGGAATCACAGCCCGTATGGAAAGTTACCATCTTGCCAATGAATTCCGCAAAAAGGATAAGTTAATCAGCATGTTAATAGAGGGTAAATCGGTCGCGGTGGTTTCCGACGCGGGAACGCCCGGGATTTCCGACCCGGCCTACTCGCTGGTTAGTTCGGCGGTAAATTCGGAAATTAAGATTGTGCCTGTACCCGGCGCGAACTCGGCGATAGCCGCGTTGATTAGCTCCGGATTGCCCACCGATAAATTTTACTTCGGAGGTTTTCCGCCGAGAAAAAGCGGTCAACGCAAAAGATTCTTCGAGGAAATCGCGGACCGGACAGAAACCTCGATCTTCTTTGAATCTCCCTACCGATTAATGAAAACGATTTCCGCGATGCGTGAGGTTTTCGGCGATACGCGCCGCGCTGCGGTTTGCCGGGAATTAACTAAAAAGTTCGAGGAGATAATCAGGGGAACTCTCGCGGAGTTTGATAACGGCGACAAAGAGCTCAAAATTAAAGGCGAGTTCGTTATCGTAGTGGAAGGCAATCAAGGAGAATAATTGATAGAGCGTTTTGAAAATTTCCATCCTTTCGATTATGCGGTATCAATATATGTAACAATTCAGATTTTATTGATTATCATATTCGGTGATTTAAGTTTTAAGCACATCTCCAATATACTCCTTCTATCGATTTACTTGATGTTGGTTTATGCAATTGCAGAAAGATGGAGTAATTCGCCGTCAAAATGGAAACTATTCATAAGGCGAACCTATCCCCTGTTCTCCTTTGTCTATTTCTATGAACAAACCGGCCAGTTTATACTGCTGATACACGATCGCTATTTCGATTATCATATAGTTGCTCTGGAGAGGATGATTTTCGGCGGAAGTCCGACGGTTATGCTTCAAGCTGTATCCCACCCGATTCTTAATGAAATTATGATGCTCGGGTATGTTTCCTATTTTTTCATGATACCGGTAATCGGCATTAACTTCTACATCAAAAGGCAATTCGAATACCTGGAAAGGTTAGTAACCGCCACATGCATAGGTTTCTTTTTCTCATACCTGTTTTTTATTTTTTACCCTGTTAAGGGACCTCGCTTTATTCTCGCTGGAGAATATTATATGCAACTCGACGGTTGGATATTTACTCCCCTGGCGGCTTACGTAATAAACAATGCCGGCCTCCATGGTGGATGCATGCCATCGTCGCATGTTGCTATAGCCGTTATTACTACTCTTCTCGCCAGACGTTACGCTCCCCGTCTATTCCCTTACTACCTTTATTTTGCTTCCACGCTTACCATAGGGACTTTCTGGGGAAGATTCCATTATGTATCTGATGCCGTTGCCGGAATAATTGTCGGAGTGGTTATGTTTAAAATCTCTGAAGCGATAATGAACCGCAGTTTCAGGAAACGGACCGCAAATCAATCCCGGGAAGGATAGTCATCCTCGTCAAGCCAATCGATTTTCTTAAAAACCCTCATGAAATCAGAACGTGTGCGGTGCTCCTCGAAAGCAAAGCCGATTTCGGCTCCGATCAAGAGAATAAACGAACTGTAGTATATCCAGAAAACACCCACAACGAGCGTACCGAAACTGCCGTATATCTTTGAATAATCGGCGTAATTCTTTATATATATGTCAAATAGATATTTAGCCGTTTCCCAGAACAGGGCCGCGAAAACAGCCCCAATGACCGCTGATAGCCAGGGAACATCCCGGTAAGGTACGAAACGGTAAATTAATGTAAACAACACGATAGAAAAGAACACCGGGACAACGAACTGCAATATTTTGATAATACCGCTCAAGTCCGTTATATTGATGTTTAATACCGGAATAGTCATCTTGGCGGCGAAGGCATAAATAGCCGTCAGTATAATCGAGAAAATCAAAACCAATACTGATGCCGGAACTAACACAAGGGAGAGTATTTTACTTTTCCAGAAAGGACGGCCGCTCTCTACTTTCCAGACTACGTTGATTGAATTTTCCACCGCGGAAAAAATGCGCGAACCAGCCCATATCAAACCTACGATACCGATTGCTCCAAAGAATCCCTTTTTGCGGACAAAATCGTGAAGGAAATCTATGATTGACGTTGTCGACGATGGAATTATCGTTACCAGGAAATCCGCGACCTGCTGGAAAGCCGCCTCGGACGATTGCAGGATATATCCAAAAATGGAAACGAAGACCAGCATTAAGGGTATTATTGAAAGCACGGCGTAAAATGAAATAGCGGCGGCCATCAGCGACACGTTGTCCTTGAAAAATGTATTTTCATAAACATCTCTAAGGATATTCCAAACAACCTTCCAGAAACCCTTGAATCGGGAAAAGAAGCTGTTTTCCTCCTTTATGAACCCGTTATTTACCCGCGCTTTATCAATCATCGATATTTTTTCCGCCGCTTTCGAGTAAACTGACCAGCCAATCCTCATCTTTTACCGGAATGCTTAATTTCTTCGCCTTCTCAAGCTTGCTCCCGGCTTTCTCCCCGGCTACCACGTAAGATGTGTTACCGGAAACCGAGGACGCCACTTTAGCGCCTAATGCCTCCAATTTTGATTTAGCATCTTCCCGGGTACAAAACTGCAGGGAGCCGGTAAGCACGAATGTGTAGTCGGCCAATATATCCGTGATTTCAGTTGCATTGTTCTCTGGAAATACGACACCGCCATCTTTTAACCGCTGGAGAAACTTCAAATTTTGAGCTTCCTGGAAATAATTATAAATCGCGCGGGCAACGATAGGCCCCACATCCTGAACCGATTCCAGTTGCTCAACTGTTTGCTCCGACAGGTTCTCGATAGAACCAAATTCCCTTGCCAGCACACCCGCGAGATACCCGCCGACATTGGGTATTCCCAGGGCGAATATCAGCGATTGTAGATCAGGATGCCTCGATTTATCTATTGCGTTTAATATGTTATCCGCGAGCTTATCGCCCATCCGTTCAAGCCGGAGTATATCTTCCTTTTTAAGGTGATATAAATCGGCGGCGTTTTTTATGATATTATTCTCCAGCATCTTCTCCGCGGTCTTGTATCCAAGGCCATCGATATCCATAGCTCCCCTCGAAATAAAGTGGGCTATGTATTCTTTCTGGACCGCCGGGCAGGATTTATTCGTGCAGCGAGTAGCCGCCTGGTTTTCCAGTCTTTGCGTTCGCGCACCGCACACAGGGCATTTATCAGGCATTTCAAATTTCTTCTCGGTGCCGGCGCGTTTTTCCTTTATAACCTTAACTACCTCGGGAATCACGTCCCCCGCTCTTTGAACGATTACCGTATCGCCGACGCGCACATCCTTGCGTTTCAACTCATCCTCGTTATGAAGAGTCGCCCTGCTAATGGTTACCCCCGCGACCCTGACCGGTTTTAAAACCGCCACTGGAGTTAATGCTCCGGTTCTGCCCACATTGACGAATATCTCCTCTACCATTGTCTGCTCCTGGCTCGGCGGGAATTTCCAGGCAACGGCCCACCGCGGACTCCGGGATAGTTCGCCGGCGGCCATTCTCATTTCGAAATCATTCAATTTTATAACAGTCCCGTCTATTTCGTAGCGGTAGCTCCCCCTGTGCTCGAGGATTCGGCCATACTCTTCAATTACCTCCTGATATGATCGTTTCTCATCCGCGTATTCCGGAATCTTAAAACCCGCCTTTTTAAAAAATTTAAGCAGTTCAACCTGGCTACCTATCTCGACACCTTCGAATTCACCTGCTCCATAGGCGATAAAATCGAGGGGGCGTCCAGCGGCTACCGATGAATCCAACTGCCGAATAGAACCCGCCGCCGCGTTTCGGGGATTGGCGAAAGGTTCTTCTTCCTTTTCGAGTCTTTGTTTATTCAACCTCTCAAAATCGGAAATTGAGAGTACAACTTCCCCGCGTACTTCCAGCAGGGACGGCATTTCATCATTAAGATTCAAGCGCAACGGAACCGCTCCAATAGTACGGATATTGAAAGTTACATCTTCACCGGTAATTCCGTCGCCCCTGGTTAAGGCGGCAGTAAGAATTCCATTCTCATAAATCAATTCCACCGCCAACCCGTCGAATTTCGGTTCGATGGTATATTCAATATCTGCGGATTCGATTTTAGTTAATTCAATAATGCGCCGGTGGAATTCCATAAACTCGGCTTTCGTGTTCACCTTGTTCAGGGATAGCATCTGGGTGCGATGCTTAACACTCTTAAAAGAATCGAGTACAGCCCCACCCACTTTCTGGGTGGGGCTGTCAGCGGTTTTCAATTGAGGATAATTATTTTCGAGCTTAACTAAACTATCAAATAACCGGTCATACTCAGCATCGCTGATTTCGGGATCATCCAGGACATAATAACGGTAGTTATGATAGTTTATTTTCCTGCTAAGTTCTTCCGCTTTTTCTCGAACGTCATCCGGTACCTGGCTCAACAAAATCTCCCTAAAAGCATGCCATAATAATACATCAACCGCCCCTTCTACCTCTTACTCCTCCGAGATGTTTATCCTTCCTCTTTTTGTCAATGCCGGTATCTTTGCGCATTTTTTCCCTGGCGAAGTCTTTAAATTTTTCCCTGGCCTGCGCTTGAATACGGCGTTGCTCGTTGAGATGTTCGTGCTTCTCCTTGTCGGTCTTCACAACCGAGTCGCCCTGCTCAATGGCTTCGTCCCTTTTCTTCTTTTCTTTTTCCTGTGACATAACGCCTCCTGAAATGTTGAGTTTAAAGGCAGTTATCGCAAAATTCCACCGATACCCGGCATCGTTTTATCCGGTATTTCCTTACGGAAGACTCCCAATTCGGCAACGCCCGTTAAACCGGGGCGCAGGTATTTTTCGGTGGCAATAGAAACGGCGTATTCAAGCGATCCGGGGATTCCCGCTCCGCTGAACAGCGAAACGATGAAAGCAGATGTAATCAAATCCCCGCAACCGGTCGCTTCACCGGACAAAGGCTTCGATGTTTTCAAATTCGCAAAATGTACTTTAACGCCTCGACTGGTACTGTAGAAAACTTTCGCTCCAACGCTTCCCAGGGTTAGAATAAATATCTTCGGTCCATAGTTTATGATCTGTTTGCCTATCCTGTCGATCTCTTTATCCTCGGTTTCCCTGATGGTCATCCCCGGCTCGCCTATCATGGTCAACGTCTCGATAAGATTCATCTGGACTATATCCGCACATTCGAAAACTGCCTTCCAGTTATCCGGCCGGCGGTAATAACGGTGACCGTCGCTTTTAATGCCCAGGGTCAGGCTATGGATGTCTATATATATTATACCTTCGAAGCCGGCTCTTAGTTTCTGTAAAGTATCAGTTTTAATGTCCCTGCCGGAAATAAAATTGACCAGTATTAGATCACAATCGGTCAGCCGGGATAGTTTTGATAATGATAATGCCGGAACCCGGTACTTCAATCTCTCGATTTTCCCTCCCTGACCGATATCTCTCAATTCCACCAGCGGGTTTTTCACGGGCTGGCGGTATAGCCCTTCCATATCAACGCTATCGATATTTTCAAGATAACCGCTCAAACGGGACTCAATATCATAGCCATAATTGACCGCGGTTTTCATTTGAACTTTGCCGCCGCTGAGATGATGAATACCGAGTATATTATATAATACACCTCCGAGGTCTTCGTAAATCAAATCATCGCCGTAAACCAGGTCGTGGTTAATGGTTCCGGCAATACCCACGCGATAATAATTTGAATTGCCGTTATCCGCCAATTAAATATTCTCGAGCAACTCGTCAATATGCTCCAGTACGGTATTAGTCGTCAACTCCCTCATACACCGGAAATGGCCTTCAGGGCATTCCCGGGGGCCATGTTTGGAGCATGGACGGCAATAAAGGTCCTTCTTTTCCACAATTATATTTTGCTTCCCGACCGGGTAGAAACCAAACGCCGGTACGGTTGGTCCATAAATAGTCAATACCGGGGTGCTGACCGCCGATGCCAGGTGTCCGGCGGCGCTGTCATTGGCAACCACAAAAGATGAGCGGGCGTAAATGGCGGCGGTGTCCATAATAGAAAAGTCGCCGGCGGTTATCGCCCAGCCGGACGAGGGCAATAACTTGCCTATATCATAACAAAGATCCCGGTCATCCCTGGAGCCGGTCAATATAACATGATAATCAAAATCCTTTATCAACCTTGATGCCAGGTCCGCGTAGTACTCCGGGAGCCATCGTTTGGTCGCCCACACCGAACCTGGGGCGATAGCCGCGATGTTCTCAGCCTTTCCGCCCATTATTTCCGAAATTAAATTATCCGCCTTCTGGTAATTATCATCCGATGGATAAACAACAATTGGATACCGGTCCACATCCGCGCCCCTTTCTCCCGCGAGCGTGAGATAACGTATTACCTGATGGCCGGTCGGAGGAAATTCCACCGAGTTGGAGTACATCAAATAACCCAGCGTTGAGAAAAAACCTACACGCTCAGGGATTTCCGCCAGCAATGCTATCAGCGCGCTCCGCAATGATTTATGTGGAATTACCGCCCTGTCAAAATGGCGGTAACGCAATTCAGCTATTGACGCCCCCATGTTCAAACCGGTGCCGTTGCCGCTCTTATCATATTCCATAACCGCGTCGACCTCCGGATTGGATTGCAGAACTTCGCCGCATCCTCCCCGTGCCAATACATGGATCTCTCCCTCGGGATCCTGCAATTTCAGCGCTTTTATCAACGGCAGTGTCAGCAAAAGGTCTCCGAGGAATGCTGTTTGAATTACAACGGTTTTCACTATTTTCCCCTCCGTATCAAATCGGTAATCTTTTTTACTTCATCAATTCCCATAATCTTACTTATATAAAGATATGGAATTATATAACCAATTGCCATAACAAGCAACATAATTCCCCTCAGAACAGCCCCGGCTTCCGGTTTATTAATACCAGTTTCTCCGGCGAGTAATATCATAACGGCCGCGAGTACCATGTTCAAACCGATAATCTTGAATATAAACACTGTCAGCCGGGGGATACCTATACCGCCGAAACGCGGACGCAGTATACTCAGGAGTACGGTCATATTTACGAAACCCGCGATAACCGTGCCCATAGCCAGCCCGAGGTACTGGAAAGGTTTCATTAATATAATGTTTAAAATAATATTGGCCGCCACCGTAATAACTCCAACTTTCATGGGTGTTTTTGTATCCTGCATGGCAAAGAAAACCTGCGCGGTAACTTTAACGGTGGCAAAAGCCAGCAGTCCGATCGCGTAAATCCTCAGAACATTTACAGTAGCAACCGTGTCCGCGAATTCAAAACGTCCATGTTGAAATATCGTCCCCACAATGGGATAAGTTGCCGAAAGAATAAAGAAGATTGCCGGGACTATTAAAAACAGGGAAAATCGCAGTGAATCGAGGTATTCCCGCTTTAAGCCATCTAAATCATCTTTGGCGTACAGAGTGGAAAAATTGGGCAGGCTTACCGATGCAACGGCAACCCCAAAAAGCGCCAGCGGGAGATGCATAAGCCTGTAGCCGTAATTAAGATATGATAAACTCCCAGCAGGAAGCAAAGATGCCAGAAGCGTTGCCACGAAAATGTTAATCTGTATGGCGGCGGTTCCGACAGAAGCGGGTAGCATTAGCATAAATATCTTTTTCAACCTTTTATCCGCCAGGTCCAGAAATGGTTTAAACTTGAATCCAAGGCGGAACAGGGCGGGTACCTGAAACGAAAGTTGCCCGGAACCGCCGATAAATACCCCGATTGCCATAGCCAATATGGGGGGATTAAAATACTGACGGAGGAATATCCCCGAAAATATCATGGCCAGGTTGAACATTGACGGAGCCAGAGCCGGAATCCCGAACATTCCAAAACTGTTCAGAACACCGGTGGCAACCGAGGCAAGAGACATAAATAGCAGTAATGGCCACATTATCCTCGCCAGTAAAATAGTCAGTTGCATCTGCCCTTCGACATCCACAAAGCCGGGAGTCATATATTTCACTATTATTGGTGTTAATATAATACCGGTTAGACATACCAGTGCGGTTAACAGGGTCATTGCGGTAAAAACCAGGTTGGCAAGCTGGAATGCCGGCCCCAATCCCCTCTTGGTTTTCTCCTCGTTGAAGGTCGGAATAAACGCCGCGGAAAACACTCCTTCCGCGAATAGCTCCCTCAGCAGGTTGGGTATCCTGAACGCGGCAAAAAAGGCGTCGGTATAGATACCGGCGCCGAAAAAGATGGCAAATACCTGCTCGCGCACCAATCCCAGGACGCGCGAAACCATGGTTCCTCCGGAGAATCGGGCTACACCCCGCGATAAGGAATGATCTTCCGCTATATTTTCTTTGCTTTCAGCGCTCAATTTTCTATTGACAATTTACGATTATAAGATATATTAAGGGTTTTGAACGTAATTCCATGAATGGAGGATATTTTTGGGTAAAACTCGTCAAACGCAAAAAAGAAATCGTCAATCAAAGGTTTTAAATTTACGTAATCGCGCTTTCAAGACGCATCTTAAGAATACTCTTAAATCATATAAAGAAGCTGAAGCGCCCGACAAAAAGGCTGAAGCGCTTCGTAACGCTTTATCGGCTCTCGATAAGGCCGGGCAAAGACACCTTATGCACCCGAGAACCGCGGCCAGGAAAAAATCGGTGCTGGCTCGGGAAATGAATTTGTTTCTTAAGGAACATACCACCGCGCCCGAAGCGCAATCATAACTGTAGTTAATACTGCTTTCCCTTTCCGCCATGCGCTTAGTTTAGCACCGGCGAAGGGAAAATATCAAGTTAAATAATAAAATCCGTTGCCAAAACGGATTTTTTCTTTGGGGAAAGTTGGTATATTCGCTTTTCATCCCCATTCTACTCATAAAAAAAACCGCGGGCAGAACCCGCGGCCTCAGGTTTGATATCTAAATAAATCCTACTTCATCAAGGTCATTTTCAACGCCTGCCCTGAAGTACTTCCTTTTAGCCTCGCGAAGTAAACGCCGCTGGGCACGTTGTTGCCATGGCGGTCGACTCCATTCCAGGTAACCCCGCCCTCATTCCCCAGGGGCAATTCTATGATCTCTTCGCCAAGTATATTGTAAATAGCCAATCTCGCTTTTAAACCGACTTCGACGCCTTCCACGCTGAGATGCGTGCCGGAGTTAAAGGGATTGGGATAATTGGAAATTACAGCGTAATCTCCTGGCACTGTACCTTCCGCTTCTTCATCTAATCCAGTAATCTCAATGCCGAAATATTCAAAGAACTTCTCGAACAGCCCGTAAACATTATTCGGATAACCATTATCCATGATATTTTCAAGGTCGTGTTCGGAAGCGATTATTTTATAATCATGAGATACAATAGAAACACATCCGCAGACCTGTGAATTATCCTCGACTACAACTTCCAAATTACCGCCTCCGTAAGGCATCACGTTGGAACCCCAATGCTGACTGGAAAACTGGAATGAATACCCTTCCATGAAGGTGCCGTCAACACCATGCATCCAGGTGAATGGAAATGTTTCGCATGTGGTCCAGCCGACAGGGAAATAGGTCATAAGGAATTGTTCAACTTCTTCGTAATTCTCGTATTCAAACCACATATTCCTGAAATAGAGGTTTCCCGACTCGTCCAGAAACTCCGACAGCAAATTTAAGGTTTGAGTATCCGCCACTGAATAATCGAGCAGAAAAACAACGCCGAAATCATGGAGGTTGCCTTCGTACTCGAGTAAATCATTGGTTACGGAACTGCTGAATCCGAATTCATCAAAAAGCTCAATGTAATCATCCGCTAATTCGGAACTGTCGGCGGGAACTGCGATGAGCATATTATGGTCATCAGCAAGCACCATCGTGGGCATTGCTAAGGCCAGTATAGTGATTGTTATTAAAAACTTATTCATTATTCCTCCTGCATTAATTATCATACCTTCTACTTAGCCTTTCAATTATAGTACCGGAATTAACAATATTCCGGTTAAATTCGCATGATTTTTAATTTATCCTATCTCGTTGCCTATCATGTTAATACGGGATATTCATACAGGGACTATGCCATATTTGATTTGATGATTAAATTGAACCTGGATTATAATCATGAAAACTGTTGCAGACTAAAAAACAAAAGCGGCCAGTAGCAACCGGCCGCCTTCGAAAATTGGCAACACTATTACTTTAACAGCATCATTTTCTTCGATTGCTCGAAATCACCCGTTTTCAGGCGGTAGAAATAGATACCTGAGGCTACACTCCTTCCGCCGGCATCCGTCCCATCCCACCGCAGAGATTTATATCCCGCTGTCTGATAACCATTTAACGGCACCGCGACGAGTTGTCCGAGGATGTTGTAAATCTCCAGCCTGACTTCGCTATTAAAAGGAAGATCATAACGTATCTCGGTTGCCGGGTTGAACGGGTTGGGATAATTCTGGTGCAGTGCAAAAGCTGTCGGAATCGACGCGGATTCCCCATCAGGGATATCAACTTCATCGTCAACGTGCAGAGTAACTGCCACCTGTACCGGGTCTTCATCATGGTAAATATCGGAACCCTCAATATCGAGCAATCCGGTATAATCGCCCTCGGCAAGCCAGGAAGCGTCAAATGTAACCATAACCGTATCAGCGGAACCGGGATCAACGGCACCGGATGACGGCTCTGTACGCAACCAGCTCCGGGTGAACCGAACCGCGAGTTCATCATGGACATACTGCTGATTATAGGCGACTTCCAGCCCGATATCTCCGGCGGCGTTCTGGATGCCGATGGTGGCATCATCAAGCAAACTGCTCATTTCTTCGTACTGAAATACTATATTTCCTGATGAAAGGATAATGACCTGGAATGTATAAGGACCGCCGGAACCATAATGGGGAACATCGATATAGGAAACCACAACCGAATCATCCGATTCATAACGGTATATCTCCCCGCCGCTTATAGGGTTCAGGTCATCCCAGAATACAGCCAGCAGGTTAGGCGGAGCGCCCGCGCTGGGAAGCGGAAGGTTGGAATAGCCGGTTGCCGTCGAAGAAAAGCTTAAGAAGCCATTGGAGCATACCCGGTAGCTGTTGAAGGTCTCCCCATAAAAATCGATACTAAAATTCATGGGGAAAGGTCCCTGGTTATCATCATCGCTCATTGTTAACTGGGTGCCGACTCCGGTGATATCCACCCAGTTGTATTCCGGTCCGCCGGCTTCATCGGAGTCAACCCATTTGTAACCGTATTCATCGGGACCGCCGCTACCCAGCGTTTGCGGCGGGAATGCAGGTTCGTCCCCGATAAATGTTTTATCATAATTCCCGGTATGCCTGCTGAAAGGCTCCATCGGTTTTGGTTCATCTGAATTAGCCAGGAGACCATCGGTTCCGGCGTTAATTCCATATATTAGTTCAAGGTCCCCGCTGTTGCTGATAACCAGTTCCCTTGTGGCGGATTCGCCCGGTCTGATAGTTACCTCAAGAGACAGAGGATTTACATCAAGCCGCGCGCCGGTTATTGCGTAAGCATCATCGGTATTTGATTTCAGGGATTCAATATTGCCGGGGTAAACGGCGGTTGAATAATAATAGTATTCAGTATAATTTTCCACCGTTTCATCTGTATAGCTCAAATCGGGTTCATCCACCGAGCCTATCAAAACGAATGGACCATTTTCATCCTGGCTCCGGTAGATGTTGTATGAATCCGGGGTTACCCGCGGACGTTCCCATTCTACCAGCGCCTTCTCATCCATATCATCCGAAGCAGTCAATCCGGAAGGAGCGGGATGATCAGAATCTATCATTAAAAAGTCAAGATTATCATCAAAGATAATCGTGTATTCTTCTGAATAGTTAGGCGAAACAGTAAAACTCTCACCGCCAACTCCGCCTTCTCCATAGGACGCTACATTGGCATGCATGGGATAGATCCTGAATGTATAATCCATACCGGAATTCAGTACGGTTTCTCCCGACCATTGGAATTCGTTGCCGTCATAGCCACCAAAAAGTTCGAGATTCAAATTATTGTCTCCGAACGCGGTAAGCGTCCAGTCATTCTCGTTTCCGGAAGGATTGACATCGAGAATCGGCACTACCGGCGGATTTTCGGGGTCGGTTATGTTGAAATTATCGCCGTGTTGCAGGAAAGCTTCATCGGTGTAATTTTCGGAATAGACTCCCCATTGATAAGTATTGCTGAGGTCTGTAGCCAGCTTAACTTCAATAGTATAGATACCATCCCCGGCAACCTGGTCCGGGAATTGGCCGTCATCACGCATCTCTGTTAAAGTTGAGGGGCTGTCGGGATTGTAGAAACCATCATCATCCCAGGTCCCTTTGCAGTAGAAACTGCGATAACCTATATCTTCAGGATTACCGAATGCCGCCTTTAGTATCACCGGCACAGTCGACTCCAGCTGGAAATTAACCGTCAGGGTTTCATCTTCAGCAACCATTATATTTTCAAATGATGGTAGATAATCCGGGGGATATTCTGCGCGCAGGTTCCATACTGTATCAGCCGGCACCCAGATACCGTAATAACCGTCGTCATTGGCTACGGCGCGAAGTTCTTCCGGTCGGTTTGTAGTCAAAATAGTAGCGGGCAACGGGTTACTGTTGACGGCATCGGTTACCCGGCCTGTTATATACCCGTAGCCGTCAAGCATCGCCTGGGCCATCAATACGGCTTGATAAACATCAATAATGCCCCAGCCGTAGTCATTGTCCTCGCCGGTAGGCCCGAGGTCGACAGCCGTATCCATCAAAATTTGCTTGATCTGTTCGGGCGCGAGATTGGGATTAGCCTGTTTTATTAGCGCAACCGCGCCTGCCACATGCGGACAGGCCATGGATGTTCCGCTTAACGTATTATAACTGTTTCCCGGTATACATGAACGCACGCTTACTCCCGGCGCGGATACTTCCGGTTTTATCGCTTCACTGCCATCTGGAGTGCATATCGAAGGGCCCCGCGCTGAAAAACCGGCGATCGGATAACCGGTGGTGTTAGCGTCCACAGCGCCGACGGCGAAACTATTATAATTGTCAGTAGCCCTGACCGCGGGATTTCTTAATCCCTGACTACCCTCGTTTCCGGCGGCGAAAACAACACATACCCCTGCCGCCTCCATATTATCAAGGGTTTCCCAGTACCAATCATCGCAGTTGCCGCCGGGCATGCTTCCAATAGCATGTCCCCAGGAGTTTGAGCAAACCGCGGGGACATCCCAGGTGGTGCTGGGGTTGCCGTCGGGGTCGATATTCCATTGGAAGGCGAGCAGGTATCTCTGCATCCGAGTGGGCAGATCGCCGCCGCGGTCAACCACTCCGGCGGTTATCCATTCAGCGTCAGGGGCTACGCCGATAGTATCACCTGTGCTTTCGGCCCTTCCACAGATGGTACCCATAGTATGGGTGCCATGGTAACCGTCATCGAATGGGAAGGGTTGATTTGTAATCGGGTCATGGAATGCCCATTCAGGATGGTCCTGATAGCGAGGATCATGCCCCCGCCAACGGTCAAATACGGCGGGATGATTGCCGTCCACTCCGGTATCAAGCGAACTTACAAGTATACC
>WJIJ01000165.1 GCA_014730345.1 Candidatus Zixiibacteriota bacterium
ATATCTGCAGAGGAACAACAGTTTCCAGGCTGAACCGGACTACGAGAAGAAAATTACGCATAAGGTTGATTTGTTCGGTGGCTATATCGATATCGGCGCGGTTAATTTCAGCTGTGATGTAAACGGCGATGGTGTGGGCGATCTGCTGGTATGCTCAGGCGACGGCAAGATGAAAGCATACGCCGGTTCTAAAACGCTTGTCTTCGAACCCAAGGAATTCAGCGAAACATCTTTGGAAACGCCTACATCGATGCTGGGGCATGACCTGGACAAAGATAGCCGGGATGAAATTATACTATTTTATCAATTATCGCCGACCGAATCCAACCGCGGGCAGATATTGATTCTATCATTGAAATAGGATTTATGGAAAAAGAAAAAGGAGACCGGCATTGGTCTCCTTTTCTTAGGCTGAAGCCTGTCCGAGGAACGGGTCTTTTCCTCATCAGAGTCGCAGGTTAGGAGGGGGAAATTTTATAATGTGCGTCCTCCGATTCCGTACCTGGAGAAGTGGTCGATATTGAATTCAACTTTGCCATCGCCGATATCGGTATCGACTTCCTGTAATTCCCATGCGCCTGTAGACGGGTTAAAATAATAAATTTCGGCTCCAACGAATGGTTTATCATTGGGATTGTAATCTTCAAGGGCGGCCATCTCGATTTCCAAAGTCGCTGACGCGCTGAAGGTCAAACCATCAGGTCCGAAATCGAAGATGTAGACCATACCGCTGGCGGTAAAGAAATTTGAGGGACTGCAAGTTATACTCCCGGTATTCGGAGTCGCGCCGCCTGGAACGATGAAGCGGGTCTCGTAGCCCAGAACGTTGAAATGCATTGAATCGGCGGCGCTTACGCCATTAGGGGTCATACCTTTAGGCGGATGATTGGCTTGACTGTAAACTCTTCCCCATTGGGATTCTACCTGTGAATCGCCAAAAGGATCTTTTAAATCAGCCTGTTCTGTTGTTGTCGGAGCAACAGGCGACATCTTCCCGCATCCCTGCATAAGCATAATTCCGGCAAAAATCGCCAGTGGGATGAAAATTTTGGCAATTAAATTTGTTCTTTTAGACATAATCACTCCCCCGATTTTATTTTGTTGTTATTGTTTGAAGATAAAGATGTTCAAAAACTAATCCACAGAGGGAAATAATTGCCGGGTGTTTGTAATGGCCTGCGATACAAAGAATTAAGCGTCCGTAAAAAAACCGCGTTGTAATACTGAAGCCATAATAATGCTGTAAATTATGGGGATTGCGCCATAGGGATGGTTTTTATCCAATAAAAAGAATGCGTTTATTATTAATGTTATAGAATAAAGCCCGTCAGGCAAAAATTTAAACGCGGAGTTTATAAATAATCAGGGACGGAATACGTATATTTTAATAGTCATGAGTGCCGACTACCAGCTCCTGCCCGAAATTATCTTTTATAAGTTGTTTAATCTTATCGAAATCCAGTGGGCATTGCCCGGTCTTTTTGGCTTTGACCACGCATGTACCCAGGTGGATAGTATCGTACTTGCGGTCGAGCATATCGGAGATTTCGTTCATAAGGGTAACCTTGGGCATAATCAAGCCGGGGCAGTCGCCGCAATCACCGAGCGCCATAAGCTCGATATCATCGTCATAACGCGCGAATTCGCCGTCTTTTTCGCTAATCGCTTTTAAACATTTTTCGCAGGCAATACAAAGTTGATCCTGGACTCTTTTGCATCCGACAATCGCGATCTTGGCCATTATATCCTCCTGAAACACTAAGGATTACGTTGGTTGTGGTGTATAAAACATGATAACTATCCATGACCAAAAACTCAAAATAAAATTTTAAAATGCGATGAAGAGTTTATATAATACTTGCAATAATATCATTATTTAATTAATCTCCTGTAAATCTTTGAAGATAAATTTATGATAAAAGTAGAAAATCTTACAAAGCGTTTTGGCGAAATTACAGCGGCCGATGGTGTTTCCTTCGAGGTAAACAGCGGGGAAATACTGGGGCTTTTGGGGCCGAACGGAGCCGGTAAAACCACAACGATAAATATGCTCGTGGGGGTGCAACAACCCGATTCGGGAAAGATCGAGCTGGATGGTGTCGGGAATCCGCTGGATAAAGATGTACGCAAGTTGATTGGCAATGCCCCTCAGTCCCTGGCTATATATGAAGATTTAACCGCCGAGGAAAACCTCAGATTTTTCGGCCGCCTGTATGGAATCACCGGGAAAAACCTTAATGTCCGGGTGAAATGGGCCCTTTCTTTTTCTGGATTGACAGAGAGGAAGAACGATAAGGCGAAAACGTACTCCGGCGGTATGAAAAGAAGGCTTAATCTTGCCTGCGCCTTGATACACGACCCGCCGTTCCTTTTGCTTGATGAACCTACGGTCGGGGTTGATCCGCAGTCGAGAAATCATATTTTCGAGTCGATAGAAAAACTGCATTCCGATGGAAGGACGATAATATACACTACTCATTACATGGAGGAAGCCCAGCGTTTATGCGACCGGGTGGCGATTATCGACAAGGGCAAAATCCTCGCGCTGGATACGGTTAATGGATTGCTGGACAGCTATGGGGGCCTTTCGGTGATAAATGTCAAACTCGAATCGCTTCCGGAGAAACCGTTGCCGGTTGATGGAAACGTGGACGGCAATAACCTGCGCATCGAAACGGAGAAACCTCTTGAGGAGCTTGCCAAACTTTCAGGTTCCGGGCTGAAGTTTTTGGAGTTGAGCGTTGACCGGGCCGATTTGGAAACGGTCTTTTTGAACCTTACCGGAAGGAGGCTCAGAGACCGATGAAGAGTTTGTTCGTGATGGCATATAAAGATCTTAAACTTCTCTGGCGGGACCGTGCCGGTCTTTTCTTCGTAATCGGTTTCCCCTTCCTGATGGCTATCCTTTTCGGTTCCATATTTTCCTCTTCCGGGGGCCGTGTTTCCGGTATAAGGGTGGCTGTAGCCGATGAGGATTCAACGGCTACATCTATCGCCCTTACCGAGGAACTTGAGAAATCGGATGCTATCCGGCTCTACCCCATGGGGCGTGAAGATGCGGTTGATAAGGTTCGCAAGGGCAAAGTATCGGCGTATTTGATCATAGAGGAAGGATTCGGTGAGTTGGGCGCGTTCGCGATGTTCGGCGATTCTGGGGACAAGAAATTCGAAGTTGGCATGGATCCCTCTCGGACAGCGGAAGCGGGCTATCTCCGCGGACTGCTGACCAAGGCGATGTTTTCCATGATGCACAACCGTATTGCCACGCCTGACTCGATGTTAAGCTTTATCCGTGAACAGAAAAAGGAATTGGAAGCAAGTTCCGAGCTCGAGGATGAACAGAGCAAACTTCTCCTCGACTATTTCGATAAGACCGAATATTTCCTCGAGAATATCGATTCGAGCGTGTATTCGCAGGGCGGGTTTTCCATGGATAATGACGGCATCGAAATCGAATCGGTGGAACGGCAGAGGGATAATGAACCGCGCTCCGGTTTCGATATAACATTTCCCACCGGCATACTCTGGGGACTGCTGGCATGCGCGGCATCGTTCGCGGTTTCCATGGTGCAGGAGCGTACCCGGGGGACCTACCTCCGGTTGAAACTCGCCCCGGTTTCATTAGCGCAAATTTTGGGGGGCAAAGGGCTGGCTTGTTTTATCTCCTGCATAAGCGTGAGCGCAGCTTTAATTATAGTCGGTTATTTCGTTTTCGGGGTCAATATCGGCAGTTTGGGTATGTTGATACTGGCGGTGATATGCAGTGGATTGTGTTTCGTGGGTATAATGATGGGTATCAGCGTGCTGGGCAAGACCGAGCAGGCGGTTGGCGGCGCGGGATGGGGTATACTGCTGATAATGGCCATGTTCGGCGGCGGGATGATACCGCTGGCGTTTATGCCCTCATGGATGTTGACAATCAGCCATATAAGCCCCATCAAATGGGGAATACTGGCATTGGAAGGCGCGATCTGGAGAGGTTTTTCCTTTACGGAAATGTTGCTTCCCCTGGGAGTGCTTTTGGGATTCGGGATTGTGTCCTTTGTAATTGGAATTTTCGTCCTGTCCCGCTACGATAATTAAAATCATGTTTTATTTTAAAATCAGCATCCGGTTGGTAATCGAGGTTTCTCCCGCGGTCATCCGGTAGAAATAAATGCCGCCGGGCAGGCCATCTGAATCCCAGGTGATTGTCTTATAACCCCGCGGTAGATATTGGTTCAGGGGATTGCCGACATGCTGGCCAAGAAGGTTGTAGATATCGATAGTTATGTGAGTACCCCGGTGAATGTAGAAGGGGATGTTGGTTCTTTGGTTGAAGGGATTGGGATAATTTCCATAAAGGGTTGTTTTACCGGGCAATTCGGCGGGGGGAAGGTCAAAGTCATTACCGATGTCCACTATCAATGGTTCCGTGCCGGGTTCGATGATAATAAGCTGGTTGCTTGAACATTCAATCCAGGCCCCCCGGGTATTGCCGGGATAGCGGGATGCGACCGCGGTGTATCCTATCGCGGGTGCATGGATGTAGTAAAGCGATTCGCCGTCGCGGTAAGCCCAAATAGCGTGGCCGTCACTCAAGATGAAATTGAAAATTCCGGAAATCTGCTTTTCCTTGAGTTCGATTAACGCATGGTTTAATCCCCGGGAGGCGTCGCCGCCATTCTCTTCGATATGTTTCAACAGGTAGGTAAAAAGCAGTTCGGAGTCCACGACCAGCGAGGTATCGGAAGGATCGCATTCGGGTATACCGGAACCGTTCGGCGGGTTCTCCAGAAGGTATTGTTCTCCAACCAGTTCTATAAACTTATGTTTGTCCGCGACCCCGTTATGCACAAAGGTCCATAGTTTTCCAAATTTATGCCGGTAAAAAGGATGAGGGTCGGGTATCGAATCACAACCATCGCAACAGCATCCGGAGGAGCAGTTGCGTATATGGGCGATAAGAGACCGCGGTGGATTGGAATCCAGATAATTTACCAGGGAATCATATTCGGCGTCGAGAAAAGCGCGTGTTCCGCCCCGGCGGATTATGACTTCATCGTTCGCGCTGTCGTAATATGAAATCCCCCAGCCGTCTTCGTTAACGTTTTCCGACATCTTTTTCAATGAACATGGGTTATCTACAAGGTGCCCGCGGAGAATTTCATTGGCGATACCATGGTTGACGAAGCCATACATACGGCAGTTGTGTGATTGGGCGGGATTTGAAAGCAGAAGGAAGTAATTGTTGGGAGGGAAGGCTTTGGCGATACCTGTATTGATGAACAATACCGCCAGGATAAAATAATAATGTAGCCAGTATTTTTTCATTCAGCCATCATTTTGGATATTTTAATAAAATATAGGCAAAATGCGATGATTTGTAAAGGTCAAAGGCGTTAAATAAAAACCCCCGGAGGAGTTGTCCGGGGGTCCGCTAAGGAGTGTGTTGGGAATAGGAGCTACTTTAGCAGCGTTATTCTCTATGGGGTAGAGAAATCTTTATTTAAAATACTATACGCGAAATTTTAGCAGGGGTTCATTTGCTTGAAAAATTTAATTTGAATACCTGCGTTTAGTTTTCCTCTTGACAAATTTCTTCCTGTTTCTTGACCTTCGTTGTAGGCTATAACGCCCGGCCCCCCATGTCAGTTCCCGTCATTTTCGAATTATGGGAGGTTTAACGAAAATTTAATATTTTCGAGGGGAGATTGCGGGAGGACATCTGCCGGACCCACTAATCGCGGGAAGTCAAGGCGATAAAAAACCCCCGGTGAGTGCCGGGGGTTTGGTATTCGAAAAGCGGTAGATTACTTCAGCAGTGTCAACCGCTTGGTAAAGACTTCGTTGCCGGCGCTGAGTTTGTAGAAGTAAACGCCGGAGGAATAACCGGACGCATCCCAGGTTACGGTTTTGTAACCGGCGGTCTGGTTTTCGCTGATAATTGTTTCTACCTTCTGCCCCATGAGGTTGTAAATCTCAAGGCTTACATCGGAATCCGATGCCAGCGCGTAGCTGATGGTGGTAGTGGCGTTGAACGGGTTGGGGTAGTTGCCCTTGAGTTCTGTTCTCGCCGGAAGGTTTTCACTGCCGCCGCCGAACCAGCTGGAGAGGTTCCATCCATCGACATCGCTGTTTCCAAGAACGCCGATTACGCTGAACTGGAAGGTGGAGCTGTCGATAGGATTCGAGGGATACTCGCCGCAGTAAGCGGTGTAGTCATAGGTTCCGAGTGGCGCGTAGGTCGGCACGTACTGGGAGACATACGGCACTGTAATAACTTGCTCCGGACCGAGGGGTACATTCATAAAGCTCTGCACCGGTCCGTAGGTATCACCGCCGGGCAGTCCGAGCATAACCCATACATCGGATACCTGGTTCTGCTGGGTCGTGTTCTCAAGACGGCCCATATAAGCAAAGGAACCACCGGCGTAGACCTGTACCGGCGGGTTGTACGGGAACATGTCCACCAATACGTCCGCGGGGGGTTCGCACTGTATCATGTCAACCTTGAAGGCATCGATACCGGCTTCGACGATAGAGCCGCTACCGAGGTCAGACGCTTCAAAGCGCACTTTTACCTGATTGTTGGGAGTTACGAAATCGCCGACCTTGAAGTTGTGCATATTCCATCCCGAAGATGTAACCGGGCCGTGGGTAACGGCGAGGGTCCAGTTGGCGCCGTTGTCGTTGGACACATAGACCTTGAACAGGTCATTGTTGGGATCCGAACCGGTATTGTTGGTGTACCAGAGGGCGTAGGAAACGACCGCGTCACCAGAACTGAGGTTTAACGTAGGCGACATCAACCAGGTGTATCCGTCGTCAACATCGGAGTTGTCATCCGCGTTGTCGGTTACATAGCAATTGCCCGAACCGTCATAGTCGTAAGGGGGGTCGCCTCTATCGCCGCCGCCGGCAGGGATGGCGCGTTCCCACTGTCCATCGGAACACTGGTTCTCAACAGTCCATCCTTCGTCGGTTTCAAAGTTATCCTCGAAGACCGTGATAACGTTTACAGCGCTGATAGCGTTATAGGTTTCAGCGGGGGCGTCGTAGGGATCGTTGATAGTCATACCGCCGGACGCCTCGGCGCTGAAATAGTACTGCACATTATCGCCGCAGGTAACCGCCGGGAAAGTAGCGTCGTAAACATTCTGGGAAACCTCGACGATCGTCCCATTCTGCCAGCCGTTGCCGTCATTGTAATAGAATTGACCACTGCCGGGGACAGGATCCTCGGTTACCGAGAAGACTTCGAGGCGTACAACTGTTCCGCCGTTGGGGTCGATATATTCAGGAAGCCCGTTGGGATAATCGAATCCGATAAGATCGAGTGGCGGGCAGTCCATGTTGTGCATACCGAAGCCGGTGCATATTTCGCTGTAATGCGGTGTGCCATTGCCGATATTTCCATCATCATCATCGAGGGTAAGGTAGTCGATGGTGATGTCGGGAGTGATCATATCGCCGGTATGCATGAGTATGGCATTCACGGCCAGGTTTGCGATAATATCGATGTAATTACTGGGATTGCTGATAGCCAGTTCGTTGCGTGTATCCCATACGCACCCGGAGAGAAGCTGGCCGCAATAGTGAATCTGGCCGGTGCAGGGATACTGCATGTCGTTGTCAGCGCTTCTCAGCGGTTCGTTACAGTTGCTGAAAAATCCATAAGCAAGACCGGGATCATCAGTAATAAGCACGCCCATAACATCACTCTGGCCTTCGCCGTACTGTCCCTGACCACTGCCGGCCATGGCAACGAGATGGTGACCATACTCGTGATGGATGATAGTTCCATAAGCGGTGTTCGGGCAACCGCCGCCAGAGGCGTAGAAGTTAATAGAGCTGTAATCGTAGTAGGCGTTGCAGGTACTGCTCAGGTTAACATTGACAGGGAATTCATTCTGGTCAAGCCCGGGATAACTCGGGTTGTAGGTAATTACGAAATCGCGGACTACGTTAGCCTGCAGGTATCCGTTAACCTGGGCGCGATCGAATTCCTGGGTATTGGCGGAATTATGCAGGAAGTTAACCGGTCCCGGAGGGGTTACGGTTTCGTAAAGCTGGAGTGCGGTTCCCTGCTGGGGAAATACACGGAACCATTCACCGCGCATGTGCGAGTAAACGGTTACCGGGGTGCTCCCGCCGTTGGGTATGGTGAAATCGCCGTTCTGGTCGGCATAAGCCGTATTTCCGTTCTGGATATAAACGCGTCCCCAGGGCATACCGAATTCGACTTCGTCGTCGCAGATATCGGCGGCGAAGTTATCGGTAGCCATTCCATGCACGGAACCATCAACATCGACGTTGAGAATCATGTTTTCGTAATAGACTACTTCACCGGAAACGGCATCAACGAGGAAACGGTATTTCTCGAATTCCGGTTGGGCGAATCTGCCATTATCGGCTACAAATTCCATGGCGACCGTAGGCCGGCCGACCATCTCGTCAACACCTGCCCATATAACCAAACGGGGTTCGGTCATATTTTCCAGGTCGGGGAGATATGTGCGAGCGGCACTTTCGGCCATTGTCCTGTTGACTGAAGGTACGCTGGAGATATCGTAATTGCTGAGGTCTTTAAGTGCTGAACCAGCCCAGACCACCGGATAACCGGGTTCGTTGCGCATAAGCAGGCGCAGGTCAGAACGATATACCGGGATGCCATTATGGTACTGGCTGTAATAAACCATGGTGAATTTATATTCACCGGTTTCGCGGAGATACATGACCGGTTGGACATGACGCTTGTCGCGTAATATACTCTCCGGTTTTAAATCTTCGGGAGTAACGCCAAAAACCTGCGCGTAGCTGTTTTTGAACTGCTCGGCTACGCTTACCGCGTCGGAACCGGTTACCATAGGCCGTCCGAAGATACGGGTAATGTTCTGGGTTTGCTGTGAAAACTGCACGCCCGGGTAATCAGCAGTTAATTGCTGACGGGCGGCATAGGTTGAACTTTCTTCCATGGCAAAAGCGCCGGGCATAAGGCCGATAATCAGCGCCGCTGTCAGAACGAAGTTTAACACACTACCGAATTGTCTCATAAAGACTCTCCTCTTGAGATAGGGTTAATGTAATAAATAAGGATAAACCTGGGTAATTCGTCGCGCCGTTTTGTCATCATCTGGTAATTCTACCGGAGGAAAAAATAAGCCGTAGCTTATAAAATCAGGGATAAGCAATACGGCCTTTCAAAGGCTAAAACTAACAATTATTACCGTTTTTGTCAAGAAAAATAATCGGTTTTAGTATTGCGGGGCTTTTACGATTTTTATTTACATATCAGCAACAAATTCCCATATTAAGGCGTTTAATGAAGCTATGGCTATAATCGATGAAAAATACCAGGAACTGGTTGAAAACCTTAAGTCGTTGGGTTCCATATTAGTAGGTTTCTCCGGCGGAGTGGATAGCACATTTTTACTTTACGCCGCTCTCGATGCCCTGGGCAAGGAGAAAGTGCTCGCCGTAACCGCCGTTTCGCCCAGTTTAGCCGACCGCGAGCGGAACGAGGCAAGGACCATCGCCATTAAGCTGAATGCGAATCACCTGGAAATCACCACCGATGAGATGGGTATCCCCGAATACCGGGCCAATACCGAGCTTCGTTGTATGCATTGCAAGAACGAACTCTACACCAAACTCCGGGAGAAAGCCGGGGAACTGGGATATGATCATGTTGTCGACGCCACTAACGCCGATGAGGCCGGCGGGCATCGCCCGGGACTAAAAGCGATTGATAAACTTGATATCAAAACACCACTGAAGGAAGCGGGGTTGTCGAAGCGCGAAATCCGCCAGCTGTCAAATAAGTTTGACCTGCCCACATGGGACAAACCATCGATGGCCTGCCTGGCGTCGCGGATACCCTACGGCAGTGAAGTCAACGAGGAAAAATTGAAACGTATTGGCTCTGCCGAGGAATATTTATTAAATTTGGGAGTACGCCAGGTGCG
>WJIJ01000166.1 GCA_014730345.1 Candidatus Zixiibacteriota bacterium
CAGAGTGGCGTTCTGAGAATCCATCTGGTCGGTGATAGCCGCGAGATTCGCCTGGTCATTAAGATATACCAGAACGGAAATCTCCTGGTCGGCGGTCATCGACTCCATTACCTTTTCAAGGCCGGGATCGATGTCACCGGCATTCGCAACACCAAACGCGCTCATTAAGAGCAACGAAAGAGCAAGGGTTAACAGTAATTTTCTCATAAGTTAATCCTGTGGTTAAATTTGGGATTTGATATGGTTACTCTTTGAATAGAAGGCTTATCTACCTTTTCAGACAATAAATTTAGGGCACTATCATCAATCGTTATAGAAGAAATATCTGTATAGTTATTATAGCTTATTGCGAGTCGATTGTCAATCCATAAATACTTAAACGCGCCGAGGATGTCAGTTTGTTTGTCCGGTATTTTTCATGGTTGTTGGGCATGAATTATAAGTGTATTCCCTCAAAGAAATCGCTCGGATTCGACATCGATGCTAAGATTTGGCGGCCGAAGCAAGCGCTTCGGCCGCGTAATCGTATTGAATTTACTTCAACAGGCTCATCTTCTTAGTAATCACCTTGTCTCCGGCTGAGAGTTTATAGAAATAAACTCCGCTGGAGTAGCTGGAGGCATCCCAGTTTAAATTATGGGCGCCTGCCTGCAGGTAACCGTCGGCAAGGGTGGCAACTTTCTGTCCGGCAAGATTGTAAACACTCAGGTTTACATCGGAATCTTCCGGAAGCTCAAAGCTAATCCGGGTTTGAGCATTGAAAGGATTAGGAACATTGCCATGTAACTTGAATTCCGCAGGCAATCCAGTATCCTGATTATCATCAAACCAGCCCGATAAACGCCATTCGTCGTTACCGGTCGAAGTTCCGAGGCCGCTGTAAACGGTGAACTGGAACGAGGAAGTATCGAATATTACCGATGGGTAATCGCCGCAATTGGCGATATAATCATATACGCCAACCGGGGCATAAGTCGGTACATACTGTTGTACATTCCAGATGATGATTTCCTGAAAAGGATTCAGGTTGATATTGTTGAACTGCTGTATAGGACCGTAGGTGGAGCCTCCGGGGAGACCGAGCATAACCCAAACATCTACTGACTGAGTCTGGTCGGAATTACTTTCGAGCATCCCGATATACGAGAATGTCTGTCCAGCACGCACCATAACCGGCGCATTATGAGGAATCATGGTCACGGTGGCCGCGGGCAGTCTCATCCGGAAGTTTAAAAAGACCGTATCCCCGGCAATGGCGGTAACTGAATCAACCTGGGGGAAGTACTGGCTGTTAGGGACTTCGCAGGTAATTTCCCATAGAGTGTCAGCCGGAACCAGGAGGGTATACCATCCGCTCTCATCGGTTTGGGCATTGATCTGCGGGGTACGGTTGGTAACGGCCAGGATCGCGTCCAGCGGAGAACCGCTTCCATAATCAGTAACTCTGCCCCTGATATGTCCCCAATCATCAAGCATGCTCATAGCCATCTGGACGGCTTCGTAGGCATCTATCATCCCCCAACCGTAGGTATTATCCTCGCCGGAAGGTCCAAGGTCATAAGCGGTATCCATTAGAATCTGCTTGATATCTTCGGGGGGAAGGCCGGGATTAGCCTGTTTCATGAGGGCTACTACGCCGGCTACGTGCGGGGTAGCCATGGAAGTTCCGCTAAGGGTGGTGTAACTTCCTCCGGGATAGGCGGAATTTACATCAACGCCCGGGGCGACAACTTCCGGTTTGATTGCAGGATCACCGCTGGGGGTACAATACGAAGGACCCCGAGCAGAGAAACTGGCAATGGGATAGCTTGGATTACCGCCGTCGACCGCGCCGACAGAGTAACTGTTATAGTCATCGGTGGCGCGAACTCCGGGGTTGCGAAGGCCAAGAGAGCCTTCATTGCCGGCGGCAAAAACAACGCAGATTCCGGCGGCTTCCATATTGCTCAAAGTAGCCCAGTAATAATCGTCGCAGTCCCCACCGGGCATACTCCCCGGGTAATGTCCCCATGAGTTGGAGTTAACGGCGGGAACATCCCACATAGTGCCGGGATTGCCGTCGGGATCCAGGGTCCACTGGAAAGCGGTAAGATAACGGAGCATCCTGGTAGGCAAATCGCCGCCGCGGTCAACAACGCCCGCTGAGATCCACTCGGCATCTATAGCCACGCCAATGGTGTCGCCCGAACCGGAATCCCTGCCGCAGATGGTTCCCATGGTATGGGTACCGTGGTAACCGTCATCGAAGGGGAAGTTAGTGTGGGTAAGAGGATCATGCCATGCCCATTCGGGATTATTGCTGTAACGGGAATCGTGTCCTCTCCAGCGGTCATACATGGTAGGATGATTTCCATCGACACCTGTATCAAGGTGGCTGACCAGTACGCCGCTACCGGTAATACCCATTGCCCAGCAATCATCGGCTTTTATTGCCTCTAATCCCTCTTCAACAGAAGCGATATCATCGCCGGGAACCGGGTTGGGTTCGTTAACCGGCTTGATTAATTCCATAACCGGATCATAATGAACCATAGCGACCTGGTCTAAAGCCGCTATCTGGTTTATAGCGTTCATATTGGCGGTCATACCGATAACGTTCATCACCCAGAGGGAAGTGTACTCGCGAACATCGCCGGTTTCGATCAAAGCTTCGATCCGGTCGATAATCAGCGGCTGGGTAACTTCAGCTTTTCTAATAAGTTCGGTCATGACGATTTCATGGCGTTCGGCGAGCGTGGCATGCCTTGCTTTCAGCTCATCCACCAAGGCCCATGAATCTACCTGCTCGCTTAGAACAACAAGCACCGGCGCGTATCCGTCGGCATGATTCTCAGCGATAAAATCTTCGAGCCCCTCTGCGATTTGGCCGGCATTGGCATTTACGAAACTAATACTAAATGCAATTACCAGCGCGGAGACAGTAAGCAGTTTTCGAATCATAATGCAACCTCTCGTTAATGTGGTAAGTTTATATGTTTTTCCATATTACTTTAATGACCGCGTTTTCCGAAGAACACATTATTAATTTAATTACTTTTCCCGAAAAGTCAAGATTATATAAAAAATCAATAACATTAAAACTGCAGGTAAATTGGTCCGGTTCCATACAGTAGCATATAGGATTAATTAGATCAGGGAGTAATAATTACAGTTCCTGCTTGACGGTATCTCGAGATTATACTATTATTGGCAAACATTTTTAGCCGCAAAGCGTATTACAAAGGAAAATTATGACGAATCTGGCCAATTTTTTACCATATATCATTACTACCGACCTCGAAGTTGTCCCCGGTAAATCGGCATGGGAATTGATTCTGGAATCGGGATTATTTGCCAAGCTTATTCTGCTGATTCTCGTTTCGTTTTCAATAATTTCCTGGGCGATAATGCTTTGGAAGTGGAGACAGCTGTCACGGGCTGAAAGCGATTCGAGGTATATAATCGGAAAGTTCCGTTCCTCCAGGGATATCCAGGCGTTGTATAAGAGCCTGCCACGGATCAAGAACAGTCCCCTGGATATAATGTTCAGGGAAGCGCATTCTGAGTGGGAATACAGCGTGAGCGTGGAGAAGGAGATGACGGGTCAAAATCCCGCGGAACTGGATGAGGAGCATTTCAAGCTTATCGGGGAAGCGGCGGCTCGGGCCGGCGAGGACGAGTTGACCCGCTTGAGCGGATATGTATCGTTTTTAGCGACAACCGCTAACGCGAGCCCCTTCCTGGGATTGCTGGGAACGGTCTGGGGGATAATGGGTTCTTTTTCGGCGATAGGCGAACGCGGTTCGGCATCGCTGGCGGTTGTGGCTCCCGGAATCGCCGAAGCCTTAATTGCGACAGTGGCAGGTTTGGCGGCGGCCATACCGGCGGTGGTCGGGTATAACTATTTCAATAACCGGTTAAAAGTACTTGGAGTGATGGTGGATAATTTTAAATCGGAGTTGGTAAGCGCGTACCGCAGGGAAAATTTAGTCAACAGGGGCCGTCATTAAAGATATGAGCAGGCGGGAGATTAACGCTTTATCGGATATTAATATAGCCAACCTTGTCGATGTAATCCTGGTGCTTTTGATCATCTTTATGATAACCGCGCCAATGCTCCAAAGTGGTGTTGACGTCAAATTGCCCCGGGCTGAACTTACACCCAGCGCGGAGAGGGAAGGTATAGTGGTTACCATAGACAGGAAGGGTTCGATATACATCGATAAATACGGAGTTGAACTAAAAGATCTTTCAGCGCGGTTGAAGGCGGTTACTAATCGTAAAAACGCTGAAGTTGTGTATATCAAGGGTGATGAAACAGTGCGATATGGTCGAATTATAGAAGTAGTGGCGGAGGTGAAAAAGGCTGGATTAACCGATGTCGGATTAGTGATTGAACCTACCGCGGGCGCGAGACGGTGAGAAAGTATTTAGTTATATCATTTACAGCGCATCTACTGATTTTAATGGGCGTTATTCTATCGTCAAGCGCGGTAACGCCGAAAAACGCGTACCCGCAAATATACAGGGTAAACCTGGTTAACGCTTCCGCGCCGCCTCCACCCCGCCGGGTACAGAAAAATCCGGAAACGCAGTTGTTGAAAAAAACGCCGAAACAGGTTGTTAAATCTGAACCAAAACCCAAGGGGCTTACAGTACAGAAGCAGACAAAAAATCCAGCAAAAGAAAACCGCCAAAACCAAAAAACCGCTGGGGCCGAGTCGAAAACAAACGAACAATCCAATACCCGGCAGAAGAACTATCCCGATTTTTTAGATGATATTGATTTTGGCAGTGAATTCGGCGGAATTAAGATAGAAGGCGCGGAGTTTCAATCTTCTTATTATATAAATTTAATTTTCGCGAAAATCCGAAGCAGGTGGGTAAACCCGGTAAGGCCGTCGAGTGTTATACAATCAATAGTTTACTTCCGGGTGGATAAAAACGGAAAGATATCCAATGCCGAAGTTGAGGAAAGTTCCGGAGTAGCGGCGTTTGACCAGTCAGCGTTGAGGGCGGTGTTGACATCCGACCCGCTTCCTCCTTTGCCCCAGGAATTCAGTGGAGACAATATCGGCATTCACCTCACATTTGAGTATACGCCGTAAGGGAGTATTATGGAACCTGAAAAGCCAAGAGGTTTAGCGCCTTTATTCATAATTATAATTTCACTGTTGGTAATATGCCTTGGCTGGTTTATCAAGGTGCGCAGCGCACAGGGCCAATCGGATTTTTACGGGGTAATCCGCGATTCAGGAGGCGAAGTGCCCCAGCTTAATATCGCCGTGGCAAATTTCGATATCGGCGAAGATTTCTACGGCGGCAACGGCGAAGAAAAATCCAATGAATTTAGAAAGTTAATAGAAAAAGGGTTGGATTTTTCACTTTATTTCAACGTGGTCAGCGCGGATTCCTCATTAATGGCTTTAATCGGGCAGAGAAGCATTAACTACGACGACTGGATTTTCTTAGGCGCTGAACACCTGGTGGACGGCAAATTCTCATCGGATGGTGTGCGCTACCATTTCAATCTTGAATTAATAGACATCCCAAGGGGAAAAAGTATTTACCGCACCGATTTCCACGCCTCGATAGATTCGCTTAATCAACTGGCGTATACCGCGGTAGACAGAATAATCAATATTCTTACAGGCGAAAAAGGAATAAGCGCCAGCAAAATCATTTTTTCCGTTAACCGCGGCATGGCAAAGGAATTGTATCTATGCAACTGGGACGGTCATGACGGGAGATTTATTACCGACAACGGTTCAATTAACCTTTTTCCAGCTGTTAGTCCGGCGGGAGATAATATATACTTTACCTCTTACATACGGGGGAATCCCGACCTGTTCAAACTTGAAATTAATTCGAGAAATATGAATCCGATTTCCGCCCGAAAAGGGATAAATTCCTCTCCGGCGGTCAGCCCCGACGGAAAATATATCGCGTTAACCCTCACCGTTGACGGCAACGCCGAATTGTACCTGATAAGAAGCGATGGCAGGATTGTAAGGCGGCTGACCAAGTCATGGGGTATAGAAAGTTCTCCGTCGTTTTCACCGAGCGGGCGGGAGATAGTATTTTCCTCCGATAGAAGCGGGAATGTACACCTGTATGTAACGGACGTGGATGGTTTGAATCAACGCAGGCTGACATATCATGGCAACTACAACGACACTCCGTCATGGTCTCCAAAAGGAGACCGCATAGTATACGCTTCCCGGGAAAACGGAAGGTTCCAGATATATTCTATCAGTATCACCGGAGAAGATGTCCGTCGATTGACTACGATAGGAACCAACCAGGACCCCTGCTTTTCGCCGGATGGATTGCATATTTGTTTTGTTTCGGACCGGAACGGCTACAAAGAGATATATACGATGAATTTCGATGGAAGCGATCAAAAGCGGATTACCGATTTGCGATATGCCAATAATCCATACTGGTTCGATGTGGAGAAATGACAAGTTTCCCTTGATAACGGGGCACCAATAGGATATGATAATAAAGTGGAAAGTATGATAATTTCAAACATACGGAGGATAAGATGAGAGCATTTAAATTATCAATGATTTTTCTGATCGCGGGGTTGCTGAGTTTCGGGGCGTTGTGCGGCGGCAAGAAAGAACCGACACTGCCTCCTCCCAAACCTCCCGAAACGATCGAAGATGAGCCGGAAATCGATAGAGGAGAGATAGAAGGAGAATTTCCCGAACCCAAGGAAGAAGAAAAAGAACCTCTGGTAATCGATGAACGCGTCTATTTCGATTTCAACAAGTATAATTTAAAGCCGGAAGCCCGGGGTACCTTGCGCGAGATAGCCGATGCCATGCGCGAGTACCCGGAAGCGTTTTTATTAATCGAGGGCCACTGCGACGAAAGGGGAACCGAGCAGTATAACCTGGCCCTCGGAGAGAAGCGCGCCCAGGAAGCCAGGAAATTCCTGGTCAGCGCCGGAGTGGAAAGCAACCGGATAGATATAATCAGTTACGGCGAGGAACGCCCGGCGGATCCCGGACATAACGAACGCGCATGGGCAAAAAACCGCAGATGCGAATTCGAAGTGACTGAATAAGGCCGTGTAGTATTATGAACAGCGTAATAAATTTGCGAAATACTATAAAGCTGATTGCCTTAAGCGCCGCCGTTTTGGCGATGGCGGCGCTTTCGGGCGGGTGCGCCACAAGGGGCGATGTAAAGGAAATCATGACCGACCTCGAGGATCTGCGTATAAGCTACCGTCAACTTGAGGAAAAAAACGAGGAAGCGGACTCACTGCTGAGGGAACAGGGACGGCAGATGCGTAATCTCTCCGCTGAGGTCAATTACTCGCTGGACCAGTTGATGGAGCGTATGCAACTTATCGAAGGAAAGCTCGAGGATATATCAACGCGCATGAGCGGCGGTTATATTCACCAGGAAGCGCCCGGCCCGAACGCGATTCCGGATTCCTCGGCCGATACGACAGGACGCAAGGATGTAGAAGTTTCCTCGAAGCAATTGTATGACACGGCATACATGGATTTTATTAAGGGGGATTTTAAAATTGCCATTTCCGGGTTGCGGGAATACTTGAAAAACAATCCCCGCTCTCCGCTTGTTGACAATGCGCGGTTTATAATCGCCGAGTGCTATCTTAATATGAAAAACTATTCCAAAGCCGTCGATGAATACAACTCTTTATTAAAGGAACATCCGAGGTCGGAGAAAGTCCCCAGCGCGCTGGTGCGCCTGGTGGAAATATCATTGTTGAGAAAAGACAAACGCACCGCCAATGTTTACTACAATAAGCTGAAGGAAAGCTTCCCGGATGAATTGGAAACCGAGAGGGCTAAAGAGTTAATAGATAATTATCGGAGGAGAAGGTAGTTTTTCTAAAAATCTTATTGGTTGTCATACCCCGTATTAAAACCCGGAATCTCAGACTTCCTTAATCATCGTAAGCAGCATTTTAAAACGTTTCTCCGCGTGCAACGAATGGGGAACATTGGCAGGCATCAGGATAATTTCGCCTGCATCAACGTTAACATCATTGCCATCGATAACTATCCTCGCGGAACCATCGACAATATATGCGTAAGCGTCGAACGGGGCGGTATGCTCGCTTAGTTCCTGTCCCCTGTCAAACGAGAAAACAGTCAAAGTTCCAGTTTTACCCTTTTTAATGGTCCGGCTTACTACCGATCCTTCAACATAATCGAGAAGGGCCGCCAGATTGTAAGGGCGGGAATTCTCGAGTCCTCCGGATTGCGCGTTATTCTGGGTCATAAATTCTCCTCAAGTTTTCAAATTATAGCGCTATATACTATTTTCATTCCAACCTGCTTTAAACATAAATCACAGTTGAAAGTGAAGCCGTATCCGTAATTTTGCAATATATTTATTGTAGGCATTAACGCGGGATGATGAAACTAAATTAATCCCGCAAGATAATAACAACTTGCAATCAGTATTATATTACTTTATATATATTCGGTTCAATAAATTATAAATCGTGTCCAGAATCTTTATGCGATACCTTTTAAATAGATTCATTCATTATGTTATCCTTCACCTGAAATCCGCATTGCCTACAGCTGTTATGGCCGGTATTTTAGCCGGCATTCTGGAAGCCATCTACCGGGCTGTTTCCTTTGATTTCTTCAAAATAACCCTGTTTGCCACCGGGACATTCTACTATTCTATATTGGGCCTGTTGCTCGCGCTGGTATATATCGCTCCGGTGATACTATTCACTTTCCTAACCGGAAGATACATCAGGGGACAATTCATCGCATACCTCTCTTTCGCCTCAGTGTTTAATGGAATGGTTACTCCGTGGTTATCCACGCTTATTATGGACTACCTGAATTTAAGCGGTCAGTTAATTGGAAATAGTAGATTTGTCTTTATTTCGGTCCTGATAATAATTATGCAAGCCGCTGGTATCGGTATCTATTTTATTATTGAAAGGTTCCTCAACCTAATTAGAGTCAATATACGGATTGCCGGATTCGCCTTACCCGTAATCCTGTTAATTTTAATGATAATATCTTTTTCATTCGGAATCGGTTCATCTTACAACGTAGAAAAATACGAACCTCCCGCCGATATTTCATCCCGGAAAATGCCAAATGTTATCTTCATAATTCTCGATTGCCTGCGCTATGATACTGTTTCAATGACTAATTCCGGTATGGCCACGCCCAATATGCGGAAACTTGCCGAAGACGGTATCTTTTACACCAACTGTTTCACCCAGTGTTCATGGACTAAACCATCGATTGCCAGTATGTACACTTCTTTATATACAACCCAGCATAATGTTAAAGGACTCGGTCAGATAATCAATCCCGACCTTTACACATTACCTAAACTAATGTCGGATGAGGGCTACTTTGCCGTCGGATTTTCCAACAATGTTATGATCCGGGCCGTGGCTAATTTCCACCTCGGTTTTAATTATTTCGAATACCTGCATCCTTCGAGGGTAATCCCCTCTGATCCCGAAGCCCCCGAGTTCCATTTTCTCATAATACTACATGATTACTTAAAGAGGTTGATTGTCGATAAAACCGAACTGGTTTCCTTTTACTACCGGAACGCCAATTATACAAGCAAAAGGGTGATTGACTGGTTAGATAAAAACAGCGATAAAAACTTCTATATGTTCTTGCACTACATGGATCCCCATAATCCATATTTCAATCACCCCTACGATGGCGAATATTACGTTCCCCCTCCCGATAATTACTCCGAGGAAATAGAGAAGAAGTTTTTTGACACTTATAAAAAGGAAGTTGAGTATACCGATAAAGCGCTCGGGCTTCTATTTGAACATCTAAAATCAACGGGAATCTATGACAATACAATGATAGTTTTGACATCGGACCATGGGGATGAGTTCCATGAACACGGCGGATGGGACCATGGGCATTCCCTCTATGATGAGTTAATACATGCCCCGCTTATTATAAAACTTGCGCACTCCGAATTAAAAGGAACGGTGGATTCATCATTAGTTGAAACAATAGATATCCCACCCACTATCGCCGGTTATATCGGCGCCGGTGAAGTTCCTGAGTGGCAAGGAATCGATATTTTTTCCGGTAATAACCGCGATTGGAGTTTCTCGGAGGTGAAACGATATGGGGTTCATGCCAAGAGTCTGCGGAGTAGAACGGAAAAGTTGTACATAACCGGATTAAATGCCGATCCCGTAATCGAATATTACGATATAGCTCAAGATAAATCAGAAAGTAATAATCTCTCGGGAAATGAAGATCTCAAACCGCGAATTGCCGAACTACTGAAAACCCTGGCGGAATTCGAAGATAACCTGCGGGAAAAAGCCGTCGAGGCCGGTAGTCATACCCTGGATCGCAAAACGATTGAACAACTGCGGCAGTTGGGATACATAAAGTAAAATTCCCGTCTTAACTGCCCTTCCTTGCTCTACAAAACACCAGCTTTAACAATACCGGGAAGCATACTAACGTTACCCGCTTTCATTTATTCGGGTAAAGCCCCATAGCGGGTTGGTAAGTTAATTGGAACATCCGGGTAAAAGCGGGTTGTTAGTGTTATAGAAGTTGACCGAAAATACTGTTGTGAAAAATTGAATGCAAGACACAACACGGGCATTTGAATCAATTGTAAAAACAGAATATGGGCGAATGTGCTTTTTTTGAAAAAATATTTGGATGAATGGCTTTAATCAGTTCGGGGATTGGTAACAATGGAGTTTAAACAAATTCTAAAAGGTCTGCTACTGGCCAGCGTAATAATCGTAATAATGGTATGGATTGATATCAGCCATTATAATTATATTGGCATTTTTTCAACAGAAGGGATAATCCTGTTCCTGAATTTCCTGGTTCTGGTGGGAGCGCCGCTTTTCTTAGCTTTCTCGACCGTGGGAATTCTCTTTTACAGGATATACTATAAAAACAGCGTGCTTCCTTCACCGCGGGAGGTCTCCCTGAAGGCAACCGCGCTTTGCTATGCGCTATCATTCGTTTTCCTGTCCACAGTCATGTTCCGCTCTTACGGTATCTACTTCGAGGACTATCCAGTGACCCTTGGATACTGGAGCGGGATTTTATTTTTTATGCTGAGATTTGTTACAGTATTCCTCATTGGTTACTTGATCTATAAGGCATACATCAGGCTTTTCAGCCTTAAAACTGACAAATCGCCGGATTCGCGATCATCAACCGGGGAAAAAATGAATAAATTTGCATTCCTGCCGGGTAACCTGCTTTTTGCTTTCAGCTGTTATGTCATAATCCTGATCATATATGGATGGATGTATGGAGGCAATCCGGCAGGCCAGGTCAAAGGATTCTTGCTGGGACGGAATCACAACCGGCCCGGGCTTCAGGCGTCATCAGTCGATTACCACGAGAACCGTGAAGTTATGGACAGGCGGGTGATTATACTGGGTATCGATGGTTTCGGGTGGAACATAGCCGATAATTTAATCGAAAAAGGTCAGATGCCGGCCTTCGAGTTTCTTAAGGGCAATGCTTCCTGGGGATATCTGGAGACCTTCAAACCAACTTCTTCCCCGTTGATATGGACAACGATGGCTACCGGGCATTCGCCTGGCGAACACGGAATAATCGGATACATCGAATATGAATTTATGGGAATGGATAATTCGATTTTCCTGAACCTCGCCCGTGGATTCAACAGGTATTTCAGTTATCTGGGTAAATACACTCCTTTTGTAAATTCCTACCCGGTACTTTCCACTAAAAGAACAAGAAAGGCGCTCTGGGAAATAATAGATGAATGTAACGGCTCCAGCGCGGTTTTCAACTGGTGGCCATCGCGCCCTGTGGATGATGTTTCCGGGGTGATAGTATCCGATTATGCAGTCAGATCCATGCTGTCCATGCTGGGAAACAACAGCAATAAACCCAAACTTGACCCCGGTGCGATCAAACCGCTCTCATTTATCAGCGAGATTTCCGATTCGATGGTTCTGGGCGGATTATCAGCGGAGGATGTTGCTATACACCGGTATAAAATTGACACACGACCGGAAAACCTGACCCTCGCGTTGAATTGCATGTCCAAGGAAGGAAGAATAGCCGCCGCTCTTGGATTATACGCCATGAGCAACATAAACACCAATCTCATAGCCATTTACATGCGCGACACCGACAATCACTTCTTTTGGGAATATGTGCAACCAGAGTTTTTTAACGGTGTCGAGATGGAAAACCCGGATTCCCGGATGGTACCCGCGGCGTACATGGCAGTCGACCGGGTGGTTGAAGAGTACTTAAAAGCTATGAACTCCAATGATTACCTGATAATTGTATCGGACCATTCGATCCGGGCGGTTCTATGGGAAGCAAAAAGCACCGGCAGTCATGGCAACGCCCCTCCCGGCTCCATTGTAATATTCGGAGAGGGAATTAAGCGCGGTTACGAGATAACCGACGCTTCGGTGTTCGATGTTGCCCCTACGGTGATGGCATTACTTGGAATCCCGATTTCAAAAGAAATCAAGGGGCAACCGTTAACCGATGGATTTACATGGGGATTTGAGACAGCCAATCCTGTTTTATTTACAGAAACCTACGGAACCAGGGAAATCCACGAGTTCGATTACACCGAAACCACCGCCGATGTAGAATTCAAGAAAAAACTCAAGGCTCTTGGTTACCTTGAGTAAACATGATTTAAGATTATTCTGGGAGATTGCATTACTGGAGAGCTTTTAAGCAAATAAAAATGCCGGAGGTCGGAATCGAACCGACACGATCCGAGGATCGGGGGATTTTGAGTCCCCTGCGTCTACCAATTTCACCACTCCGGCAAGTTATTCAATTTTTAGTACTTTACTAAAATGCCATCATGCAGGCAAGTGTTTTTTATATCGGCTCCTGACAAAGATTTCGTAAGCTATCCTCGGCTTCTAATGCCGACATTAGCAAGAAAGAATGGATTTAATTCCCTGTTTAAACCATATACTATACAAGAGAATGATAACCTATGAAGCTCTTCTCCCTCCCCCGTTAAGGTATATCAAGGCCATGGTGCGGTATATCATGTGGGCGAATTTCGAATATGGCATATACCAAAGGAGGAAGAAAACCAGCACAATATGAATGAAATATATCACGTAAGCCAGCATCGGCGCGCCAATGTAAGCCCTCGCTATCCAGCTTAACATTCCCGACAAACCGGTTAAAAACATGACATATAAAAACAGGTAGTCGGCATAACCATTCGCACCGACATCATCTTTATTGGTCCATCTGCGCACAATCAACATGGTCGTTCCCACCAGCAGACCTACTCCACCCAGAGCTCCGAATATCTTAACCGGATTAGGTAGCTCCAATGGCGGCCACCAGAGCGGGTCGACATTGACATAATGCGGGAGAAAGGCGAAAACCAAAACAAGGGCGGTAGCTATCATTGCCGAGACGAATCCGCCGAGGACCAGGTAATGGGCAATTGCCCGGGGTTTGTTGGCTCCGCATTTGAAAAATTTGTTATGGGTGAGTATTTCCCCGGCCGTTGCCGTTAAGCCCTGAATGAAAGAGATATTTCTCCTCGGAGAGGCAGATTTAAGCGTTTTCCAGAAACGATAGAATCCTATAATAGCGAAACAGAATATCAAGATATTACCCAGAACGAAAAACGCGTCAATGGCGCTGTGGGGCAAAAAGATATCGAAATCGATTGCTTCGTGAGGTTGTAAAAAAAGGAAATCGCCGGCCGCGTTAGTTGGGGCGGTAATCATCATAAGCCCGAAAATCAACAACGCCGGAATTAAAAACAACAAAGGCAAAGCGGCGGGCGATGCCAGCGCTTTGCCCATAAATCTGGGAAAGGCGTAGTTTTCAAAAGTATAAGCTCTTACTCCGGCCAAAACATCGCCTGGACGCGCTCCGCGGGGGCAATAAGTTGTACAATCATTGCATTGATGACATGCCCAAACATTGGGATCGCTCATCAATTTATCCTTCAAACCCCATTGTGCCCATAACATCTCCTTGCGCGGGAAGGGGCTTTCATTTTCCGATAATGTACAAACAACCGAGCAGGTAGCGCATTGATAGCACTTTTTCAAAGTATCCCCGCCGGCTTTGCGAATACTCTTTATAAAATCCACATCTGGTGATATACGTTCGCGATCGGCCATATATTCAACTCCTGTCTATCAAATATTCGCTCGTGAAAAAATTATCAAACATATCTATTAAAAAAGTCCACAAGAACTTATAAAACTTCGCGGATGCCGCCTGAAATATCTTCGGCAATCCGCTTAACTACTTGAACGCAAATATATTTGGCCTCCTAAATCAAGTCAACCACTTTTTTGGGCTTATAACTCATAATTATAGAATAATTGTCGAAATAAAGACTGTAGGACGTGATAGTGTGGATTTGTATTACAAAGCGGAATATTCTTTCCAGGGAGAAGACTCGTGATATCATTAATAGGTTTTGCGGTTGTGACATGCTCGGTAATTATCGGATTCCTATGGCATGGCGGCCATTTGATGGTTCTCTTCCAGCCATCGGAGTTCCTGATAATCGGGGGCTGCGCAGGGGGGATGTTATTAGTCAGCGTTAATCCGAAAGTACTTAAAGAGCTTTTAAACCAGATAAAAGGGATTCTTGGTGCGGGATATACTCCGGAATCCTATAAAAACCTCCTGATTATGCTATACGAGGTATTTGATATCGCCCGGCGCGATGGTATTGTCGCATTGGAAGCCCATGTTGAGCATCCCGAAGAAAGCGAAATTATGAAGAAGTATCCAGAATTCATTTCGGACCATAACGCGGTTAACTTCTTTGTGGATACGATGCGACTGATCATCTCCGGCGGTATGTCATCCCATGACCTCGAAGCACTTATCGATGAGGACCTGGAAACACTGCATGAAGAACGAAGTGAACCCCCTATGATTTTAGCCAAGGTAGGCGATGCGTTGCCGGGTTTCGGTATTGTAGCGGCGGTTCTGGGCGTGGTTATCACTATGGGCGCTATTGGCGGCCCCGCCGAGGAAATCGGACATAAAGTTGCCGCCGCCCTCGTGGGTACATTCCTTGGGGTTCTTGGAGCTTATGGTTTTGTCCAGCCTTTGGCAACGAACCTTGAAGGACAGGTCAAGGCTAACAGCCGGTATTATATCTGCATGAAGCAAGCTATGTTGGGATTTTTCAAGGGAATGGCTCCTTCTATCGCGGTGGAATTGGGACGACGGTCTATTTATGAAGACATGAGACCATCATTCCTCGAACTTGAACAGTCATGCCGCGCAAGCATAAGGCAAAAGGGAGCCGAAAAGGGAGCTTGATGTTAAATGGCTGATCAACAGCAGAAACAACAACCTATTATCATTAAGAAGAAGAAGGGCGGACATGGGCACCATGGCGGCGCCTGGAAAGTTGCCTATGCCGACTTCGTTACCGCTATGATGGCATTCTTCTTGGTTATGTGGATAGTTGCTCAAAGCGAGGAAGTGCGCCAGAATGTTGCCGCGTATTTCAACGACCCGGTTGGATTCAATAAAGGGGCGAAAACTTCGGTGCTCAAAGGCGCCGGACCAGCTGTATTACCACCCAAAATTACTACTGAGATGGACAGGAAAAAGGCTGAAGAGATCGTTAAAAATGAATTAAAACGAGCCGCCGATAAGATTCGCGCCCGCCTGGCGCAAATGCCCGAGTTTAAAAATATTCAAGATAAAATCGAAATTGAGATGACTACCGAAGGATTGCGTATTCAGCTTATTGAATCTTCGGATTCCGAAAACTCGACATTTTACAGGCTTGGCAACAAAGACCTTAATGAACGCGGAAAAGCCATCCTGTCCGCTATAGCCAAAGAATTAATAAAACTTGATAATAATATAGTAATCGAGGGGCATACCGACGCCCGCATGTACGCCCTCAGGGACAACTATTCCAACTGGGAACTATCGGCCGACCGGGCCAACAGCGCACGTAAGTTGATGCAGGAATCCGGGCTGATGGAAAACAGGTTCGAGGCGGTGCGTGGATATGCCGCTAACCACCTTCGTTTTCCCAATGATCCCTACGATCCCCGCAACAGGCGTATTGCAATTCTTGTACTCAATGATTACGCTGAAACCAGGTTCAAAGAACTGCAAGCCTCCGACTGGACAGCAAAAAATTAGCTTGAAAATAGCATAAAAATAGGAAAAGCCGCCGGGGAGGCGACTCTTCCTTCTGCTAAGGAGGTACTACTATGGTGCTGGAGCCATCATGGCTCAACTTTATACTTATCTTAATCCCGCGATAAGTCCATTTTCAACGAAACTTATTAATCCGCTTTCGGAACTTCCCAATGTCCTACTACTGGAGTCGATTTCTAAAAGCCTGTTGTTCTTCAAGTTATCTTTCATTTCGTTGACCTGTCTCCTTTTTCTATGATTTTAAACGCAGCAATCTGCATAAAAGTTCCACCTAATGATAATATTTACTAATATAATTTAAAGTATTTCTGCGTCGAAACGCGGATATCTCTAAGGATTCTTGTTAAACGTATTGTCGAGTTTATCTTCCATACGTTTAATAGCCGACTCAAGGGAGCTGATTTTGCTGTTTAATTCAGCAATTTCATCCTTGTTTTCCCTGCGCAAGCGTTCCAAGCCGGCATTTATCTGCTCCTGGGCTTTGGACATTATCCGCCTCGACTCCTCACCGGCTTTATCAAAAACTTCCTTCGATTGCTCATATACTTTTTTCGATTGAGAATCGGCTTTATCCATCATGGATTTAATTGTCTCTTTACGTTTGGAGCCGGCCAGTTCTCCCTTCTTGATAAGTTCGTCAACAATCTCTTCAGCGCGCTTCCTGTCCAGCGATATTAACCCCATCGAAGCCAGGAATCCTTTGCGTAGAGCATTCGCGGCATCGGTGCCCTTTTTTGAAATAAGTTCGCGAATAAGCTTGCCCGATTCTGTAAGGTCTTTCCAGGAGGAAACTTCCGATTTTAATATTGTGGTCAATATCTCTCCGGTGATATCCTTGCCGGAAACATTGTCTATAACCTGGAATTCTTCATCATTTTTGACCGCTTCCGAAAGGTCGCTGATAGTAACCATCTGTTTGGTTTCGGTATCATAGAGACGTCTATTTTTATACCTTTTGATCAATCTCATGGCAATTCTCCTCTATAGCATTAACCGGGTACATATTAATATCAAATATATTGCATTGCACAATAAAGTCAATATGTTTTTTATGCAATTGGGCTATATTAGCTTTTAATCAAGCATTAATTAATGTTGCGATACAGCATGAAAAATGAAGTGGGGATACCTGAGAGTTGGGGCTATTTGGCCATAGCGTTCATTACCACATTGACCATATCGAGGAGTCTTTCGCATGAGAATGGCTTTTTAATGAACATATTCCCGCCGACTTCCCAGCTCTTGCCGCCGTCATCGCCGGGGTCTTTGCCAGTCAGAAATAATACCGGTATATTGCGGGTAATCTCGTGCTTGCGCATTTCCTCGCAGACTTCATAACCATCCATATATGGCATCATAATATCGAGGAGAATTACATCAGGTTTGAATGTTTTCGCCCTCTCAATGCCCATAACGCTGGAATTTTCGACCATCACCGTATAGCCGGCATTGGTCATGTAAGCTTCTATTATATCGGTGATTTCCGGCTCATCGTCGATAACCAGAACTTTTCCTTTAACCGCAGGTTGATCGGTCATTTTTTCCCTTTAATATTGTAGAATTTAATACGGCGGTCTTCGAAAATATCATTCAAGGATGTTATCCTTTTATCCTCTGCACCTTTTAAATTAATATCGACTGCTTTCAATTCTTCTTTAACTTTGCTTCCCTCGGCAAGCACATTGCCATTGGGGGCGATCACGCGCGAAAAGCCCGTAAAATTATAGGAATTACCGCCGCGGTCCTCGTTTCCCACCCGGTTGCAGGTGATTGAAAATACGCGGTTTTCGAGACACCGCGTTACCATCGCGTTCTGGCAATAGGAGAGGACTAAGTTTGATGGATGACAGATGATATTAGCGCCCTTGAGGGCAAGGGTACGAGCGGTTTCCGGAAATATCCAATCGAAGCATATCATCACACCGATGCGCATACCTTTATAGCTGATAACCTCTAATGGACCGTTTCCCCTGTTGAAATAGAGCTTTTCTTTATAGAATAGATGAAGTTTTCGGTAGACATGTTTTCGGCCATTGGGGAGAATGGTAATCGCAGAGTTGTAAATTTTGCCTTTATCTTTCTCGGCGATTCCGGCAATCACGACCGTTTTGGTTTCCCGTGAATATTTTTTCAACTCGCTCACGGTCTCGCTTTTATCGAACGGTTCGGCAAGCGCGGCGAGTTCCTCGCGGGAGGAGAAGGCATACCCGGTATCGAAAAGCTCCGGAAGCACCAAAAGGTCGCTTGTCGCTTTATCCATCAACCGCAGGGCTTTTTTTAGATTGGTTTCCTTCTTGCCGAACTCCGGCTTCATTTGTACAAATCCTGCTTGCATAACTAAGGACCTATTCTGTTTTTAATTCCTTGTTCCTTGTTTATTCAGTTTATATCTTTTGCTTCAATTCATCAACTGTTTATATTAACGTCCAAAGACAAATGGCATAAATATGAAAAAAGACATTATTGGATATGACATAAAGATGTTAGAAGATACCCTCGAAGAGCTGGGAGAACTGCGTTTCCGCGGACGGCAGGTCGCTAACTGGATGTATAAACACGGCGTGCGCGATTTTATGAAGATGGTCAACATCTCCTCTACCCTTCGCGCCAAACTTGACGAGAACCTGATCATCGGCAAACTAAAATTGGCCGATAAACAATCCGATGAAACCGGCACCGAGAAGTTCCTGTGGAATCTTAATGATGGGGAGACCATTGAATCGGTACTTATTCCGGACGGTGAACGACTCACTCTTTGTATCTCCTCGCAGGTGGGATGTCCTCTCGATTGTCAGTTTTGCGCAACCGGGCAGATAGGTTTTAAGCGAAACCTCAACTCCGGAGAGATAGTCAACCAGTACTTACAAGCTGATACTTCAGAAGAACGGCGTATTACCAATATCGTGTTCATGGGTATGGGCGAACCTTTACTCAACTACGAGAATCTATTAACTGCCTTGCGGATATTCATAAGCGATGAAGCCATCGCCTTTGGGGCCAAAAAGATAACTGTTTCCACGTCGGGAGTCGCCCCCAAAATCAAAAAACTCGCCGAAGAAGGAATGAAGACAGGATTAGCCTTTTCATTGAACGCCGCCGATGATAAGCTCCGGGATAAGTTAATGCCAATAAACCGCCGGTATAACCTTGAGGATAACCTGAAGGCGCTGAAGCACTACGCCAAACTTTCCGGGAGAAGGGTAACATTCGAGTACGTTCTGATAAAAAATGTGAACGATTCTTTAGATGATGCCGGGAAACTGGCGAAAATGGTGCATGGGATACCATGCAAGATAAACCTGATACGATACAATCCGGTGGATGGGACCGGATTCGAAGCGCCGGATGATGACGCGGTATTGGCATTCAGGGATTATCTGTATCCCAGGGCGCCGGCGGTAACATTGCGGGAGTCGAAGGGTTCATCGATAGCGGCGGCATGCGGGCAGTTGCGGGGGGAGTATGTGAAAAACGAGTTGGGAAGTAAATAGTCAAGAATTCAAAGCTTGGTTTGCCTCAGGGAAAGGCACATAAGTAGCTAAAACCTGCCTTGCTCCAGCGGGGTCATGTAATTCGTTTTTATTCGTGAGTTACGAGGTTCCCAGCGCACGAGGACGTACGCCGGGCACAATAACATATGGATTCCCGCTTTCGATGGCTTTCAACCATCTCGGGGAAATGACATGGTATTAAATTGCGGCGTCGGGTTTGAGGGTACGACTTGCATAATAGTGGGAGAACTTCACTTTCCGCGACCGCCGCAAATTCCGACCGGTATTCTACTGCAGTTTAAACTGTGCGCGTACCGTTACCATTATCTCCTTTTCTTTCGAACGGGTGTTATGTACTCCATAATCGCTTATCTCCGTGGAGTATGGTTCCTTAATCTGGAAAACCCCGGCTCGCAGGCTGACCACATCGCCTACCGATTTGCCGGAATTTTCAGCGATTTTATTGGCCCGGTTGCGGGCATCGGCAGTCGCCTCCGAGAGCAGTTCGAGCTTGATATCGGAAAGTTTGGAATAGAAATACTCGAGGTTGGAGTTCTGGAGTACAATGCCCTTGTTCAATAGATCGGTAGGATTTAAAGCTATCTCTTCGATATCATCAGCTTTGGACGTTATAACCAGGACGGACTGCTGAATATTATACCCGGTGGGCTGTCCTTCACGGCCGTATTGCTGATAGCTGTTAATCGGCTGCACCGTAATCTCGTCTTCCTTCAGTCCTTTAGCTGTTAGAAATTCCCGTAACGTATTCAGATCATCGCGGACACGGCGGTAACCATCGCTTACATTATTCAGACCCGTACTGCGGTTCAAAGTAACGCGCCATTTGACCACATCGGAATTAAATCGCATGGTAGCCGCGCCAACTACCTGTACGGTCTCATCGGTAGCGCGTGCATTAAAAAAGAAAACACCGAATATTAAAGCGGCTAAAACAATCCCTATGCTCAATATAAAAGCCTGGCTGTTTTTCATCTTTCCTCCTGAATAAAATTAAAAGGGGTTAAGGTATTCAAACGTACACGGTTGGCCGCCGGACACTCGAAAAGAAACCTTAACCCGAAATCTTAGCGGTATACAAATTTCAGTAAATATAAAATATAAAATTTCGGGCATTTGTCAATGAATAAACTTCCTGGCCAGCCAACTCTTCTTTATGTAAACCGCCTTATTAGGGCATAATTCATGACAGCACATACAATCAATACATCTGTTGTAATCATAAACCAGTTTATCGCCATCCTCGCTTATCGCCCCTGTCGGGCAATTATCTTTACATTCATCACAACGAATGCATACATCATGGTCGATAGCGGGATGGGCCCAGATATAGGGGCTTATAAGTTTCACCAAAAGATCGGGAATCATTTTAAGCTTGGTGTTAGAAGGTAGTTCGAAGCTATCCGCTTTACATTCCGCGATATTCTCCCCGATGATATCGATCTCATCCAAATCGGCGCGACCTATCCTCATGTCATGGGCAAGCTTGAGATAGTCGATTTTTCGCGGTTGGAAACCTATAACAGTAGCCGCCACCGAATCGAGGGCGACCGCATCGGTAGAGGCAAGGAGCAGGTTCAGCTGTTTTGGCTTTCCCGATGAAGGGCCGTCTCCTTCCATGGCCAGGATGGCATCCATAATAAACAGGTCTGGTTTTGTAGCCGCGTAGAGGTCCACCAGCATGGCGCTGAACTTGTCGGGCTTGGGAAATTCTTTATGGTATACGGCTTTTCGGAAACCGGGGATAAAGCCATAGCAGTTTTTCAATGCGCCGGTCATCAGGGTTAGAACGTGGGTTTTCAGCTTGGAGACGCCAATTACCAAATCGGCTTTTTTAGCGACATCGGCGACATGGAATGACCTGCCGTTATGGGAAACTTTTACCACGGGATTTCCTTCGAAAGAATGCAATTTCCCAGCGGCGCCCTTCATGGCGTCGAGCAAACCGGTATTTTTCCATACGCGGTGTACTCCCCTATCGGCTCCACCGGGGGAATCGCCTACTAATACCTTGTTGCCGTTACTTGAAAACAGATCGGAAACAGCGCGCACTACAACAGGATGGGTGGTTATAGCCCTATCCGGAGCCTTGGCCGAGAGCAGGTTGGGGTTGATAAGGGTAAGGTCTTTAGAGGTATTGGTATCGAAACCCAGCAGGTCCATAAGCTTTCGGGTAGCGCCTCTTACATCCGATGGATTATAGGAATTACATTTTACTATGGCAACTTTAGTTTTAATCATTGATATATCCTTTGACAGCCAGCAAATATAAACAATCGAACCGCCAAACACAAAAAAAGTTTCTGTTGACTGGAGGGCAAAATGATGTTTTCTTTGAATTTCCCTACACCAAGAGGATGATTATGAAAGATAGACTGGAAAAACTTAAGTTGCTGATTTTCGATGTTGACGGCATACTAACCGATAATACAGTGTTTATGGGCGAAGAGGGAACGGAATTCAAACAGTTTTGCATTGCTGACGGGCTGGCATTTTACATGGCTAAAACCGCTGGAATCAAGCTGGCGCTGATATCAGGCAGATATTCGCCGGCGACTGTATCCCGGGCGAAGGAATTGCGAGTCGATGAGTTATACCAGGACCGGATTGATAAAGCGGATATTATCAAAGACCTGATGGACAAATACAATCTCGGAGTAGACGAAGTAAGTTTTATGGGCGATGACCTCGTTGATTTGCAGGCAATGGAAGCGGCGGGATTCGCTGTGGCCGTACCTCACAGCCCCCACTTTATAAAGAAAAGAGCTGATTATGTTACCGAAACGCCGGCAGGTAAGGGAGCTGTACGGGAATTCATAGATATGGTGCTGGAAGCGAAGAAAGTTGACCTGGAAGAAATGTGGGAAAAGAAGATTTAATTAGAATTGCCCATGAGGTTATCAATCGCGAATGCGAAGCAATAGACTCGCTTGCCGGAAAAATCGGCGATTCATTCGTGCAAGCCGTTGAGGTAATCTTAAAATGCGAAGGCAGGGTCATCGTAACCGGGATGGGCAAATCGGGATTAATTGGCAAGAAAATCGCGGCAACATTTAACTCCACTGGTACTCCCTCATTTTTCCTGCATCCCGCTGAAGGGCTTCACGGTGATATCGGCCTCGTAATTAGTGACGATGTAGTCCTGGCTCTTTCGAAATCGGGGGATACAGAAGAGGTGGCGGCGCTGTTAACAATTTTTGAAAGGTTGGGCGTGCCGATAATATCAATCACCGGAAATCCGACTTCCCCCCTTGCTGATAAATCGGATGTTGTTTTGGATGTATCCGTACAAGCCGAAGCGGGTCCCAGCAACCTGATTCCCACATCGAGTTCGACAGCGGCGATGGTAATGGGTCACGCCCTGGCTATCGCTTTGCTGGAAATGAGGAATTTCAGCGAGGAAGATTTCGCGCTCCTTCATCCCGGCGGCGATATAGGGAGACGGCTTTTAAAGGTTAAAGAGCTAATGCATACGGGGGCTGATATCCCTGTTGTAGGTATTAATACTAATTTATCCGAAGCTATAATCGAGATGACCAGCAAGCGTTTGGGATTCACGGCAGTTGCAGATGATGACGGCAGGCTTGCCGGTGTTTATACCGACGGCGATTTACGCAGGACTATAGAGAATAATATAGATGTCGGCAAAACCGTTATTAATGAGGTGATGACCCGCAATCCTAAAACAATCGACGGAGAGGCGATAGCGGAGAAAGCGGTTCATATTATGGAATCCTACAATATAACCTCGCTGATGATAATAGACAAGGCCGGCAAAATCGAAGGTGTAATTCACTTGCATGACCTCCTCAAAGCAAAGATAGTTTAGTTTTGGCATGAAGAGGATTATCCGGGAGATTAAGAATTTTATTATTTATTTAATTATCCGGGGGCTATTGGGGTTTATAAATGCCCTCCCTTTGAGATGGGCGTATTCACTCGCGGGATTGCTGGGAAGGATGGCATACATACTCTTTCCTAAAGACCGCATGACGGCATTGGACAATCTAAGATTCGCTTTTCCTGAAATTAGCGAAACAAAAATTAAAAAGATTTATGAAAAATCCCTCGAAAACATTGGTATTTCCGCCGTCGATGTTCTTCGTTTCAGGCGATTCGGCAGGCAGGGTATACTTGATATGGTAGAAGTAGAAGGATTGGAGCACTTCGACAGGGCATACGAAAAGGGCAGAGGGATAGTGGCGATTACGGGGCACATTTCCAACTTCGAGCTTATAGCGGCGTGGTTTGGCCAAAGCGGATATAAGTCATCGGCAATCGGCCGCCGCCTGTACGATACCCGCTTTAACAGGATGCTTGTTGATAACCGCGAGAAAATGCGGGTAGTTAATATCGACAGCGAGGAGCATATCAAGGTATTTTTAAAGATTTTACGCGAAGGTTACGCCGTTGGAGTGTTAATTGACCAGGACAGTACCCGGTATCGAGGCATATTTGTTGAATTTTTTGGGAAGGCGGCATATACACCGGTCGGACCGGTTCTTATTGCCCGGAAGGCAAAAGCGGCGGTTGTGCCGATTATTATTGTACGCGGGGAACCGGGCAAATACAAAATGAAGGTGTATCCGGAAATCGAGTTTGATCACTCAATTTCGCAAGATGATGATATACATCGGGTTTTACAGAAATGCACTGGAATTTTGGAGAAATCGATAGCTGAAAATCCGGAGCAGTGGGTATGGATGCACCGGAGATGGAAAACGCGGCCTGAAGATTTAGAATAATTGTGTTGAACAAATATTAATTCATAGTTATAAAAGAAGTTAGAGTTATCTGGCTCAATTCTGAAAATCGACGTAATAAATTGAACACGACCTGGAGATTTCCGAAACTATTAATATGAAACATTTAAAATACCTGATAGCATTATTGTTAATTTTATCTTTTTCGGGTTGCACCGATCCCGAGCCGCCGCGGACAAATGAGCAATCGGTGGAATATCCTCAATCTGAACTTTATAACTCTACAATAATTTTGACCGCCAAAGGAGTTAAAAACACGGAGTTAAATGCGGAGTACATAGCCAAGTATAAGGATAAAAAAGAAACGTTCACGCGTGGAATAGACGCGGTGTTTTATAATGAGGAAGGAGAAAAAATTTCCGACCTTGTTGCGGATTCGGGCTGGGTGAACGAAGAGACTCAAATGATGGAGGTGCTTGGGAACGTGGTTGTTGTAAACGACGAGGGTGTAAAACTGGAAACAGAAAGCTTGCGCTGGGACCCGCAGATAGATAAGATTGTAACTGACGATTTTGTGAAGATAACTACCGAAGATGGAGATATACTTACCGGTTATGGTTTGCAAACCGACCAGCGCCTGCGTAAGTTTAAGATCCTGAAAAACGTACAGGGGAAGATTGAGAAATTGCCCGAAGAGGAACTTGAATAGCCGGAACAGATGAAGCTTCAAGCCCAAAAACTTGTAAAGATATATCGTGGACGAACAGTTGTTAATGGGATAAACGTAGAGGTTAACCGTGGCGAGGTAGTAGGTTTACTTGGCCCCAACGGCGCGGGGAAAACGACCACATTTTACATGATAACCGGATTTGTAAAACCGAATTCGGGAAATGTAATGCTGGACGAGCGGGAGATAACCAAACTTCCAATGTACCGAAGGGCGCGCCTTGGTATCGGATACCTTCCACAGGAACAGTCGGTATTTCGCAAATTGACGGTAGAGCAAAATATTATGGCTATCCTGGAGATGCAGAAAATATCCAGGGATGAACGTAAGAAGCGGTGCGCTGAATTACTCGATGAACTTGATGTAACTCATCTCGCGGGGAATAAGGCTTACACCTTGTCCGGCGGAGAACGAAGAAGAGTGGAGATAGCGAGGGCTTTGGTAAACAATCCCCTGTTCATATTACTCGATGAACCATTTTCCGGTATTGACCCGATAACGGTGGAGGAGATCCAGAAGATTATCGCCCGCTTGAAAGAAAAGGGGCTGGGAGTACTGATAACTGACCATAATGTTCGAGAAACCCTTTCAATTACCGACAGGGCATATATTATATTCGAAGGCGAGATACTGAAATCGGGAACGGCCGAATTCCTGGCGAATGACCCGGAAGCGAGAAGGATTTATTTAGGAGAAAAATTCCGGCTGAATTAAACAGGCCGCAGTAATAGAGTTGAGGTTATTATGAGTGGATTTCAAAAAGGTCGTAGTGATTTATACGCAATAATCGCGGTGGCCATCGTTTTTATCAATGCTTTCATCACCTATTTGCTAACAATGTCCCCTGACCTTCCATTCTGGGATTGCGGCGAATTTATCGCCTGCGCGCATACTATGGGGGTACCTCATCCGCCGGGAACACCGCTATTCATCCTTCTGGGCAAGATGTTCTTATTATTTAACGTGTTTTATGAAAATTTAGCCGCCCGGATGAATTTCTTTTCGGTAATCAGTTCGGCGCTTTCGGTAGCCCTGACCTGCATGATTATAATAAAAATCGTGAAGATGTGGTTCGGCGAAAAAGCGAACGAGATGCCCTACAACCTTCTGGCATATCTTGGAGGGATAACCGGCGCGTTGTATCATACGTATTCGACAACATTCTGGTTTTCGGCGGTGGAGGCGGAAGTATATGGCACAGCCATGTTGGTTATGCAAATAATCGTATACCTGACGCTAATATGGTATACAAGGCGAGGGAAGCCGGGGTCGTGGAAATATTTACTCATGATAACTTACCTTTCCTTCCTTTCTATTGCCATCCACATGACCGTATTCCTGGTTATGCCCGCGGTGTTTCTTTTTATTATTTATTCAGATAAAAAGTTACGAACTGATTGGCGGGTATGGGCTCTCGGCGTAACATTGTTGTTAACCGCGGTGGATTTTAATTATTTTCTGATAGCATCAGTTGTGTTTCTGGTAATCGGCGTAATTTTTATTGCGTCGGCAAAAAAGTGCGGGGTATGGAGTATGGTTTTATCAGCGGTACTGCTGGCGGTATTGGGTTTTTCAGTGCACATTTATATACCGATAAGTTCAATGAATGATCCGTATATTGACATGAACAATCCGGAGACTATAGATTCGTTTAATTATTTTATGGGTCGTAAGCAATACGGTCAGGAATCAATGCTGTCCAGTATGTTCAATCGCAAGGGTTCGTGGGAGAACCAGTTTGGTGATTTCCACCGTATGGGATTCTGGCATTTCTTTAAAAAACAGTATTCATCGCCAATACTGTTATTTTTGCCCTTGTTAATTGGCCTTTTCGGGGTTTTTGAAGCATTAAGGAGGGATATGAAACCGGGGGGCCTGCTGGCATTGCTGTTACTTATATGCACCATTGGATTAGTAATTTATATGAACTTCTCCGACGGCACCCGGGGGGTTAGACTGGAGGTACGGGACCGGGACTACTTTTTCACCCCGGGATTTATGTACTTCGCGCTATTCATCGGTCTTGGAGTATCCGGAATCGGAGCGTGGATGAGCGAGAAGCTTTTAGTTTCGCGCGCCGGCAAATCAGCAAGCCTGATTCCGGCCTTGATAATGATTTTAATTTCCATCGGACATACCGCGCCTTCCCATTGGAAATACCAGGACCGGTCAGGAGTTCATCTACCCGCGGATTATGCATTTAATATACTTAACTCCTGTGAAAAGGACGGGATAATTTTTACAAACGGGGATAATGATACTTACCCCCTGTGGTACCTGCAACTGGTGGAGGGAATACGTACTGATGTGCGAGTGGTCAACCTTTCTCTTATAAACACCGACTGGTATATAATGCAGCAAAAGAACCAGTTCGATGTCCCTATACCATTGACTGACGAACAGGTTAAATGGAATTTCTACGAAGATGCCGCGGGCAATATGTTAATGAAACCATCGAAAGCATTTAAGGATCCGATCACGGGGCAGTTAAAATATCTCACTCCCAACCAGATCAATGTACAACATGAAATTGTGCGCATGATAACGATTTCCAATAATTGGAAATACCCGGTGTATCTCGCGGCAACTGTTGGCAAGGATATCCAGAACCTGATGGGAGAGTACCTGGAACGCCATGGTATGGCTTATAAAATAGTCCCTGAAAAAATAGGCGGGAAATACAATCCGGCAGTTACCGACTCGCTTCTGAACCAGGTATACAGGTACCGGGGAATCGATGATCCGGAAATCCATTTTGGTGATACGGAACTGGCAATGACTATCACCTACCCGGAGATGTACATTAACCTCTCAGATCAACTGTTGGCCGAGGGTGATACGACCTGGGCCAAGGAGTTGCTTGAAGATGCAGTAGAAACATTCCCATTTTACTATCGTGCTCCGATGAAACTGCGTTCATTGCTGATTGCCCAGAAAAATCTGGAGGAAGCCGAAACTGTGATTAACGGCGCTATAGACCGGGTTAAATCAATGGTCGATAGATACCCGGAGGATATATTATGGCACCTGTTTATGGGACCTTTATATATGGAGACCGGAAACCTCCAGGAGGCGATAGAGCAATTCGAAACGGCGTTGGAGATCAATCCCGATGAAAAGATGGTTCTTGGAAGTATTTTAAACGCTTATCAACTCGCCGGAGAAAACGAAAAAGGACGTAAGCTTCTGGATAGATGGCGGGAGAAATATCCACGGGATCCATCGATTCAGCAGTTATACTCCCGTTACAGTCGTATGTTCAGGTGATTTTTGTAGGAGGATAAGCTATTTGCTTACCTCCATTTCTACATCTAATCCGAATTGTTATTCTGGAATTATCTTACAGAAAAGACTTGATTCGTCAACTTCTTCAACTGATACATTCGCATCAAGATGCGATGTCAGTTCCGCGAATTGCGTCTTGTTGATAGTAGTCGCGGTAAAGCCATCTTTACAGGTAATCGTACCATCTCCAGTTTTCTCATAATCAATTTCACCCAATAGACCTTGTCTGGATTGGATTTCGAACCATTCGAGACGAGGTTCCCAGAATTTAGGAGAGTAGCTCGAAAATAACAAAGTCCCTCCCTTTTTTGTTACCCGGCAACTTTCGTTTACAAGTTCCAATTGATCGACATGAAATGCCGAAATACCATTTTGAATGCAAAAAACAAGATCAAATGCCTTATTAGTGAAACCGAGATTTATGGCATCCATTTGAGCAAAAAGGATACGGGATTTTTCTCTCAGGTAATTACCCGCCATCATCAAGCTTGGCAACGAAGTATCTATACCGAAAATTGAAATTTTCGGATTAGCCAGGGATTTTACAGCCCTGCCATATCCGCAACCAAGTTCGAGGATTTTGTATCCGGGGTGGATATTTGACTTAACATATTCGATTTCCGCATTCAAGTATTGCTTCACTCGCGGAGGAGCGACTTCGTAAACCTCGACCAGTTTTTCGGCGGCAAGCTTCTGGGAATAATAGGAATAACGTCCAGCCATTTTATTATCCTATAACAGCAATTCTACCAAAGCAGGTAAAGTAAATACAGTGATACAAAAAGCAAAGAGAACGCGCTGATGCCTCCCGGGAAATAATCTCGTTTTATTACCATCAACGCTATATGTCCGATTCCATTAATAATATTGCCGATCGTAAAAATCCATATAAATAATAAACCGAGGCGGAAATTCATAAGGTACATTATAAATGCGGCGAGGGCAAAGGAGTAAATTAGGGCGTTGATTCCAATGAACAGAGATTTGGGCATCTCCCCTATGATAAGCTTTTTACGAAAGCCGGTTTTTATCTCTTCAACCAGATGGACAATTAATATTACTACCAGAATAACAAACCATGCAGCGATATTATCCATATACTCAATTTCGAGAAAATGTTATTCCCACTCGATAGTCGCCGGGGGTTTGCTGGTGATATCATACACTACCCGGTTTATACCTTTTACTTCACGGACAATTTTGGCGGCGATCGATTCGAGGATATCATCGGGAATCCGCGCCCAATCGGCGGTCATTCCATCCACCCCGGTTACCGCCCTCAGGACGATAGGATTTTCATAAGTACGCTCATCGCCCATGACGCCTACCGATTGCACGGGCAGGAGTACACAGAAAGCCTGCCATATTTTATCATACTGCCCGCTTTTTTTAAGCTCATCAATAAAAATATAATCCGCTTCGCGAAGTATTTCCAGGCGCGGTTCATTGACAGAGCCAATAATCCGCACAGCCAGGCCCGGTCCGGGGAAAGGATGCCTTTCGAGAAATTCCGGAGGCAATCCCAGTTCTTTGCCGACTTTTCGGACTTCGTCTTTGAAGAGTTCCTTTAATGGTTCGATAACCTTCAGCTTCATTCGTTTCGGAAGTCCGCCGACATTATGGTGCGATTTTATCAATGCAGAAGGGCCTTTAAAAGAGACGCTCTCAATTAAGTCCGGGTATAAGGTGCCCTGGGCAAGGTATTTAACATTCTCCTTTTCCGCTACATCCCGGAATACTTTTATAAATGCTCTTCCGATAATCTTGCGTTTCTTTTCAGGATCCCGTACTCCCTTAAGCCTTTTTAAAAAGAGTTCCCGGGCATCTATGTACCTGAAATCAAGCTCGGGGAATTTTGAAAATGCCTGCTGAACTTCCTCTTCCTCGTTTTTGCGCAATAAACCATTATTTACGAAAACGGCTATGGTATTTCTTCGGATAGCTTTTGCCAGTAGCAATGAACAAACCGCTGAATCCACGCCGCCGGATAACGCGCAGATTACCCTGGAATCGCCCACAGTTTTATTTATATTATCTACTGTTTCATTTACGAAATACTCCGGGGTCCAGGATTGTTCGCATCCGCAGATATCGGTGAGGAAATTCTTGATGATAGTATTTCCATATTCCGTGTGATGGACTTCCGGGTGAAACTGCAAGCCATAGAATTTACGGCTATCCGAGGCAACCGCGGCATTCTCGATGGATTCTGAGGAAGCGATGATGTTAAAACCTTCCGGGGGCTGTGCTACATGGTCGCCATGGCTCATCCAGACTTTGCTGAAATCGGGTACGTCTTTAAACAACCCGTTTTCCAATGTTATATTTAACTTAGCTGGTCCATATTCCCTGCTTCGGGACCTTTCGATTTTGCCGCCATATTTGAAAGCTGTCGCCTGGAGACCATAGCATATACCGAGAACTGGGACACGGGTTTCGAAAACGAACTCCGGTAAGACAGGCGCGTCATCATCAAGAACCGATGCCGGTCCGCCGGAGAGGATAATCCCTTTTAATCCGTTTTTATTTATTATTTCACCCTGCAGGCAGGATTGAATCCGGCAATATACCTTTTGCTCCCTGACCTTTCGGGCGATAAGCTGGGTATATTGGGAGCCAAAATCTATAATCAGTATCCAATCCATAATTACCAAAGTTTTGTGAAATCGGTGCGGCGGATTTCAGTATGATGCTTGAATTTCTTGTCGTCGGTTTCGGGATAATCTGTTGTGTAATGCAAGCCCCGGGATTCCTTTCTTTCCAGGGCTGATTGGATTACAAGCATTGCCACGGTAGCGAGATTTCGCAGTTCGATAACATCAGCTCTTACCGGGTTATTCTGGTAGAATTCTTCTATATCGCGAGCGAGAATCTGCATACGCTCCAGGGCGCGATTAAGGCGTTTGTCGCTTCGGACTATGCCGACATAATCGGACATCAAACGCCGGATTGTATTCTCGTCATGGGAAATCATACCCCATTCCTGGTGGTCGAAGACTTCTTCATCGATCCATTTTCTGATCCTGGGATGTTTACCCTCATCCTTTCGGGGGAAATTTTCCTTTATCTCAGCGGCAATCAAACGGGCGGTGGACAACGCTTCGAGGAGTGAATTGGATGCCAGCCTGTTAGCGCCATGCATCCCGGTACTGGACGTTTCGCCGCATGCGTAAAGGTTCTTAATAACTGTTTGACCTTTTACATCCACGCCAACTCCCCCGCAGAAATAATGAGCGGCCGGGACGACCGGTATCGGGTTCTCGGCGATATCTATGCCGAATTTCAAACAATTCCTGTATATATTAGGAAACCGGCTCTGGAGAAATTGGCCGCCGAGGTGGGTTACATCGAGGAGCACATACGAGTCGCCGGTTTTTTTCATCTCGGCATCTATGGCCCGGGCGACGACATCCCGAGGGGCAAGCTCCATATCCTTATGGTAGTCCTCCATAAATCTTCGTCCATCCACTGTCTTAAGCCTCCCTCCTTCGCCCCTGACGGTTTCGGAAATCAGGAACGTATCACCTGAGGGAGTATATAGACTTGTGGGGTGAAACTGGACAAATTCCATGTTCAGTATAGGCGTTCCCGCCCGGTAAGCCATAGCCATACCATCGCCGGTAGCGATACTCGGATTGGTGGTGTGGTAATAAGCCCTTCCTGCACCGCCGGTAGCCAGGATTATCCTGTGGGCACGAAAAGTTTTCACCCGGCCTTCGTCGGTGTCGAGTATGTAAGCTCCATAACAGATACGTATATCTCTTCCGCGGGTCGCGGGGGGGATGATATGTATGCCGAGGAGAAGGTCGATAGCGATATGGTTTTCATAGATATCGATATTGTCGTTTTCCCTGCTGGCCCTCAACAGCCTGTGCTCAATAGCCCTGCCGGTATAATCGGCGACGTGAAGGACCCGGTTTTGGGAATGCCCGCCTTCCTTCCCAAGGTCAAAATCTTCGGCTCCTTTATCGCCGGGTGAAGTTTTCTTTGAAGAAAAATCCACTCCTAACCGGGAAAGCCATTGAATATTTTCGGGTCCTGAACGGACGATTCTTTCGACAACCTGGCGTTTGCATATACCACACCCCACCCGCAGGGTATCATCTATGTGGGATTCAAACGAATCGGTTTCGGCGGTAACCGCGGCGATACCGCCCTGGGCGTAGTTGGTATTACTGTCAGAGTCCCGTTTTTTGGTCAACACGGCCACCTTGCCGATTTCGGATAACTCAAGAGCCAGCGAAAGACCGGCTATACCGGAACCGATAACCAGGAAATCATAATTGTAATATCTCTTCTGACGAACCATAAAATTACTTATCGAAATCCATTTATAATATTTAAAACCGAAGATATCAAGGTTTGTTCATCGGCGCAATCAAATTCATATCCAATATCAATGGCATAGACCGGGCAATCGAATGTAACCGATTTCAAACGGGCGGCATCTTTCATTGTTGTTAAAAGCAATTCCGCATTCGATTCCGCAAACTTTCCGGAAATAAGCGCTATATCGCGTTCGGAATAATAATGATGGTCCCGGAATTTAATAAATGATTGAATAGAAGCCCCCTGTTCCTCAATAGTTTTTCGGAAACCACCGGCATTGCCGATACCGCAAAAGGCTATGACACGCTTTCCAGTTATAAAATCCAGTTGTTCTTTCTCACTACTGTCGACATCGTATAAACCCATTACTTTTATTTTTCCATTAAGTACCGGTATATCAAAACCAAGTTTATTTATCGACTCTTTACTTCGAAGATAAGAAGTATCATCGTTGATATTTTTAACTACTATAATATCAGCCCGTTGGATATTTTCGACAGGTTCGCGGAGCATGCCAGCCGGCAGGCATTGTTCATTGTGAAACAACTGATGGGAGTCCACTACTAAAATATCAAGGTCCCGGTGGAGTTTTCTGTGCTGAAATCCATCGTCAAGGAGGAAAACATCAGGATTGAACCTGTCGATTATTTCACTACCGGTAATAAACCTGTTCGCGCCGATGCCGAAGATGACTTCATCGAGCATTTCCGAAAGCATGGCAGGTTCATCGCCTATATTATCGGCGGTCAATTTAAGCTCTTTGGATGACCGGAAAACAATATTGTCATCGCGTTTGCGCCGGTATCCCCTGCTGAGGAGAGCCACAGAAAAGCCTTTACGGCCGAGCGTTTCCGCGAGATAGCGCGCCAGTGGAGTTTTGCCGGCGCCTCCGGCGGTGATATTCCCGATGGAGATTACCGGGCGGTTCAGCCTGTTGATGTTGAACCATTTATTATCGTAGGCGAGGTTTCGCGCAAACACAAAACCCCTATAGATAAGCGATAGGGGTGTTAAGAGTAGTGAGCTCAAGCTCTAAGATTTATCAGTTAAAGATTTTTGCCGGCTGTGAAACAGCTTTTCGGCTGGTTATTAAACTAAAAAGGTTTTCGGCCACTTTATCGGCTACGCCATTATTCTTATGGGCGACCTGTCCCGCGAATGTTCCCATCGATTTGCGGGATTCAGAATCGCTGAGTATCTCATCGAAGAATTCATATAAATCATCCTCATTGGCAACGGTACGCGCGCCGCCGTTGTCGATTAACATGCGGGAGATCTCATAACAATTCTGCATATTTGGGCCAAACGCGACCGGCACTGAATGCGCCGCCGGCTCCAGGGGATTATGCCCTCCGGTTTTATCAAGGCTTCCGCCTACAAAAGCCGCTTCTCCCCACTTATAAACATACTGCAATTCGCCCATGGTATCGAGGATGACCACATCCCTTATCGCGCTCAAGGCGGTTTGGTCGCCATTAGAATCCATTTCGCTCTTTAATACCCATTTCAAGCGCCGGGCATCGATAGCTTCCTGCACTTCATGCAACCGGCTTAAATGCCGCGGCGCGATAATCAGTAGGGAATTCGGGTATTTATTCTTTATCCGGCCAAAAGCTTTCAGGATTATCTTCTCCTCGCCCTTATGGGTTGAACCGGCAACCAGTACTCTATCGCCGTTCAGCCATCCCGGTTTGCGGGATGCCTTGAACGTTTTTTTCAGTTTCAAGTCAATCCTGCTCAGGTCATACTTGATATTGCCCGAGGCGACAACGCGCGATTCATCCACTCCGAGTTTGATAATCCTTTCAGCATCGGCGGAACTTTGCATGAAGAAACATTCTATGCCGGAGAGGATATCCATCATAAAAGGTTTTATCAATCGATACCGCGGGAATGACTTTTTAGAAATTCTTCCATTGATACAAAATGTACGCACGTTTTTATTTTTGGCGGTTTCAAGCATATTGGGCCAGAATTCGGTCTCGGCAATAACCAGGGCTTTGGGATTAATATTTTTAAAAGCGCGACGCACGAAGTAAGCGATATCGAGAGGAGCATATATGGCGAGACATTCTTTAGGCAGTAGTTTCTCGGCGGTCTGCCTACCGGTTTTAGTAACGCAGGAAACTACAATCTTCTTCTCGTGGGAAGTCCTGATATACGCGGGTATAAGAGCCGCCAGAACCCTTACTTCGCCTACTGAAGCGGCATGGAACCAGACCGGTCTCTTGCCCTTGAGGAAATCATTAAGGCGACCATTGTATATGCCGACGCGTTCGCGTACACGGTGACCTTTCGCCCAGCCTAACCAGAGGAGAATCGGGGAAGTAATAATGACCGCGGCGGTGATTAAAATATTGTAAAAAAACATACCCATAAAACTACTTACCAAATTCGGACGCGAGATTCCGGGTCATATCATTCAATATATTCCCCAATCTCCTCGACTCCTCGGCAATCTCCGCGCCTTTTAAATTCTCTTTTATTATTATCGGCTTTCCGGCACGCACTTTCAAGCGGCAGAA
>WJIJ01000167.1 GCA_014730345.1 Candidatus Zixiibacteriota bacterium
CCGGACCAGGCGGAAAAAATGTCTACAGCTGTTTTGGAAAATATTGATTCAATATACTTGACTTTTCATATAAAGGTGTTATCTTTACAGGCGAGTGGCCGTAGGGTAAGATTTTATAAACAGCATCTTGAGAATTCATTCACAAACTACTAAAAAGGTAACCAAACATAATTTCTTCGAATTAAAAGTACGGCTGTAATATTTCCAAAAATTAACTACTCACTCAAAGGAAGGATCCCCTTATGAAACTCACCTGCGTATTATTAGTAACACTACTAATTATCGGTATGGTGCCAGCCGCCAATGCCGATGTCATTACTTTCAATTCCAATTCGGAGACGGGCGTAAATCTCACCCGCCAGGATGTCTCTGGAGTGGAATTGGAATTCAACCTTAGCAAGATGATGGTTGAAGACCTTAACGTTCAGGGCCAGGTCATGAAAACCATCGGTATCCCGGGCGTGATACTGCCGAACAATGCCGGCGCGCCGAACCTGCCGGGTATGGGACGTCTCATAGCCATTCCCAAGGGAGCTCGTGCTGAGGTTACAATCGTATCGGCCGATGTGGAGACCATCGAGAATATCGAAATAGCTCCCGCGGCTCCGATACAGTTCGAGAATGACGATTCCGCTCCTGTATACAAAAAGAATGTCTCGATTTATCAAACCGACGCGTATTATCCTGAAGCTGTGGTTGTTATTTCCGAGCCGAAGAAAATGCGTGGTGTTGATTATGTCGTCCTCGGAATTACCCCGTTCCAGTACAATCCGGTTACCAAAGAACTTAAAATTTACAAGAACCTCCGGGTCCAGGTTGATTTTAACGGCGGTAGCGGCCATTTCGGCGAAGACCGTCTCCGTAACAGATACTGGGAGCCGATACTCCAGAGCAACCTGGTTAATTACCAGACCCTTCCTGTAATCGATTTTAACAACAGGCCTCATGGAACGATAACCGACATCAATGTCGACTATATAATCATTGTTCCCGATGATCCTGACTTCCTGGCGTGGGCCGATACTTTGCGCACCTGGAGGCAGATGCAGGGTATCAGTACTGATGTAGTTACGCTCAGCGAAATCGGCGGCAATAGCACTTCCGCTATCGAAAGCTATGTAAATGACGCGTACAATAACTGGTCAAATCCTCCCGCGGCCGTTCTTCTGTTATCAGACTATCAAAGCTCTGGTCTTTCATACGGGATTACATCCCCGACATGGAGCAACTACTGCAAATCGGATAATATTTATGCCGACGTCGATGGTGATGACCTTCCTGACATATCCTTCGCCAGGATTACCGCTCAAAACAGCACGCACCTTTCGAGGATGATTACCAAGATGCTGGACTATGAGCGTAACCCGCCGACAAACCCGAATTTCTACGACCATCCGGTAACTGCCGGAGGTTGGCAGACTGAACGCTGGTTTATCCTTTGTACCGAAATTTGCTGGGGTTATTTGCACAATGTTCTTGGAAAAGATCCTGTCCGTGAATACGCAATTTATTATGGCACCCCCGGAAGCCAGTGGTCAACAAATCAGAATACTTACATGCTTGTTGAATATTTCGGCCCGAACGGTTTGGGTTATATCCCCAGCACTCCGGGTCATCTCAATGACTGGGGCGCTAACGCTACCCGTATTAATAATGACATCAACAGCGGCGCTTTTATGGTGATGCATCGTGATCATGGTTTGGAGACCGGCTGGGGCGAACCTGATTACGGAATTGGCGATCTCTCGGGTCTCAACAATGATGACTATCCTTTTGTATTTACCATTAACTGCCTTACCGGAAGGTACGATTATGGCAGCCAGTGCTTTACCGAAGCGTTCCACCGCATGGAACAAGGAGCTCTCGGCTTGACCGCGGCTTCTGAAGTTTCGTATTCCTTCGTTAACGACACTTATATTTTCGGTATCATGGATTACCTGTGGCCTGATTTTGATCCCGGATACGGTGACCCCGGAGCGCCGACTTTAAATCCATGCTTTGCAAACGCCTCGGGTAAGTATTATCTGCAGGCTTCGAGCTGGCCCTATAATCCGCAACATAAGGTATATACTCATCATCTCTTCCACCATCACGGCGATGCTTTCATCACCATGTATTCCGAAGTCCCGACCCAGATGAATGTTGTTCATAACAATACGCTGGATGTCGGCGCCCCCTTCTTCGTAGTTACAGCTCCCGCAGGCGCCATGATTGGTTTGACAGTTAACGGCGAAATTATCGGTTCGGCCATCGGTACCGGAAGCGCTCAATCTATATCCATCATCCCTCAGCAAATTCCGGGTTACACGATGAAAGTTACCGTAACCAAACCTAATTTTTACCGCTATGAAGGCGATGTACAGATTATTGCTTCCAGCGGTTACGGCGTTGTTGAAGGACAGGTTACTGATCAATCCACAGGCCAGGGACTGCAGTCAGAGATAACCGTTTATAACTACGATCCCGAAATCAGGATCTTGACCCAGAGCGACGGAAGCTACAGCCTCTACCTGCCGATTGACGAGGAGTGGATGCTCAGGGCTGAATACAGCGAAGATTACACCTGCGATTTCGCTACGGTGGTTACTTCGGAGGATGATACGGTTACCCAGAACTTCGTGCTCAGGGACCTGCCGGTAAGGGTATCCATGATGAGAGGACCGGATCCTATCGTTCCCCAGGGCGGCTATTTCCTGTACACCGGCATTCTTGAGAACCTCACAGACCAACAACAGGTTGTCGATGTATGGTTGATGCTGGATGTTCCTAATATAGGAATTTACGGTCCGCTCAATTCCTTCCAGAATATCACCATGCAACCGCATCAGAACATGTACGCGTGGAACATTCGCCAGGATATCCCATCCTTCGCCCCCATTGGAACTTATAAGTACATTTCTTATGTAGGCGATATGCCCGAAGGAATGTTCTCCTATGACATGTTCAACTTCCATGTCTACCAGGCGGCTGGAAACCAGGGCGGAAGCTGGCAGATGGCGAGCTGGTTCGACCAGATGGATGAAACCGCGATGCCCACCAAGGTAGCTCTCCATGAGAACTACCCGAATCCGTTCAACGCTCAGACGGTTATTTCATTCGACATTCCTAACGATGCGAATGTCAATCTTGAAGTCTACAACCTGATGGGCCAGAAGGTGGCAACACTTGCCGACGGTTTGATGGAAGCAGGGACGCACAATGTAAGCTGGGATGCTTCCCAGTACTCAAGCGGCGTTTACTTCTACAAGCTGTCCACCGGCGAAGAGGTATTCACCAAGCGGATGACATTGCTGAAATAGGAATCTTAAATATGCGGCAGGCGTAGCAGCCTGCCGTTTTTTTACGCATTTTAAAACAGTAGATTAAAGAAGTAATTTAGCCGAAGGGTTTTAAATAATAACCTTACCCTTCGGCTTTTTTATCCAAATGTCAGTATCTAATGGAGGGTGATTTGGGTAAAACCGGGTGAACCCGAGACAGGAAATTGAAAATCCGTATGGTTATTCAGAGAGCTCCTTTACCTTTTTCAACAATTCGTCACGGTCGACTGGTTTTTCAAGGAAGGCTTGCGGGAAATTGAGACGTTTTTCTCTTTCTATAAAACGCTTTATATCGCTGGATACGCCGGTAATCATAATCACCGGGATATTTGAAGTTTCCTCGGATTCCTGAAGAACCTTGAGAGTCTTGACTCCTGATTGTTTATCCATGGAAACATCCAGTGTAATCAAGTCGGGAGATTCCTTTTTCGCTTTATCGAAACCCTCGATGCCATTAGCGGCTGAGATAGTTTCGTATCCATTATCCTCGAGAAACGCGGTCAACCATGTAACCATGTCAGGTTCGTCATCGACGACCAGAATTTTCTTTTTGTCAGCCATGAGTCCTCCTAATCCTTAGCGTTAGTAACACGTTTTTTGGGGAGGGTTACCCTAAAACGAGAGCCTTTATTTATTTCCGAATCGAGATGTATCATCCCTCCATGCTCTTGCGCGATCTTATTAGATATAAACAAACCTAAACCGGTTCCTTCAGTACCCTTGGATGAAAAAAACAGGCTGAAAGCCTTTTCCTTCGTTTCCCGGTCCATACCGATCCCGTTGTCTTCAACTATAAACTCCACATGATCCGGTCTTTCATTCAATTCAATCTTCAATGTGTGTTTTTCTTTTTCATTATCGACCCGGCAGGCATCGATAGAATTTTCAAGCAGGTTCACCAGCAGAGAGCGTATTGCTTTATAGTCCGCTTCGAACATGCCGGAATCGGTATTGAGTTTCTTTTTAATTTCAACGCCGATTAATTGGGCTTTGGATTCGATAACGCCGAGGACCTCATCGAGCAATTCCCCAGGAGAAACCGGCATCCAATCCGGTTCTCTATCCTTGGCGTAATACAAAATATCGAGAACCATGCTTCGGATTCTTTCGACATTGCGCTGGGCTATTTCCCATCCCTGTTTCACCCTGTCCTGGTTATCCTTTTTGAGCCCGGAGTTGACCAAATAGAAACCTCCGTCGAGGCCGTTCAAAAGGCCCTTCAACCCGTGGGAGATGGAACTTATGAGCAATCCCGTCGATTCCAATTTTGATTGAAGCTGGCGGATCTGGGTTATGTCCGTACTCATTTCTATTACGTTCTCTATTTCCCCGTTTGAATTGCGAAGGGGCATGGTGGAGACGATTACGTTCATCCGTTTATTATCTTTAGAGGTTACGACTTCTTCGTGATGATGGGTTTCGCCGTCTTTGAATGTCTGGCGCACGATGCAGGGGTAACATTCCTCCTCGCGGTGTTTATAGACTTTATAGCATTTAGAGCCAAAATGGGTGCCGAATGCTTCCCGGAAGAGCCGGTTCGCCTCAACGATTCTGAGGTCTTTGTCCTGGATGGATACAAAACAGGGAACCTCCTCGAACAATTGCTGATAACGCTGCCGGCTGTCTTTTAGTTGTTTCTGGAGAGATTTTATCTCGGTGATATCCGTTGACATTTCGACAACTTCGGTTACCTGTCCTTCATCGTTTAATATGGGAGCGGTGTAGACGATTACCGAGATCTGGCGTCCATCGAGGGTGGTAACCGTTTCTTCACTGCAATGACGTTGTCCGTCATGGAATGTTCTCTCGACCGGGCAGACCTCGCACTTCTCGGAGCGTCCTTTATAAACCTGATAGCAACAACGACCTTCATAATCGCCGAAATCCCGCCGGAAAGGTTCATTAGCCTCGATAATGTTAAACCCCCGATCCTGAACTGTCAACCATGCCGGCATGGCTTCGAATATTTTGTCTGAATAACGTCGTCGGGGATGTTTCATTTTTGCTCCTCAACAGTTTATTTTAAATCGCCTAACTCTTTTCGTGACCGGCTTTAAGTACTTTGCGGATATTCAAAACTATATCGTCTTCGTCGGCGGGTTTATCGACATACCCTTCCGGCGGAGGTACGGGGCGGTCATATATGAGCTTTCTCATTTCCGGCCGTCCGGTTATAATACACACCGGTATATTCTGGGTTTTGGAATTCTTGCGAAGCGTTTCGAACACTTCGATACCCGAGCGCCCGGGCATGGAGAGGTCAAGAGTAATTAGATCCGGTTGTTCGCTTTCAGCGAGCTTTAGCGCTTCATCACCACTGCTTGCCTTGATGACTTCGGCTTCATTATCCTCAAGGACGGTACTGATGAAAGTAAGGAAATCCGGTTCATCATCAGTAACCAGGATTTTCTTGCCTTTCAGACCATCTGCGCCCGGTACAGCTTCCGGAGCGGCGGGGATTTCTTCTGGCGCCACCCTCGGTTCAAGAACTAAGGCTTCGGCGACAAGGTTAACAAGCTGTGTTACCTCCATACCGAGCTTGTAGTGCTTGATAAGGTCGTTTAATCCGTCAACGCAGTTATGACAGGAAGTAACCACAACATTAGCTCCGGTCGCTTTTAACTGGTCAGCTTTAACCTTTGCCGATTTAAGCCTTCTCTGGGAGTATTCGGACATGGACATCGCTCCCCCGCCTCCGGTACAGCAGTAATTTTCGGAACGGTTGGGATACATTTCCCGAAAGTCGTTCACTACCAGTTTCAATAATTCGCGAGGTTCCTCATACATGCCGCAACTACGGGCGAAATTACATGAATCATGATAGGTGTATATTTTATCGTTTTTACCCGCGTCGATTTGTATCCTGCCCGATTTGACGTAATCGAGCATGGTGATGACCGAGCTTTCCATTGTAAAATTAACATCTTTCTTGCCCCAGTTCTGGCCTTCACAGCGTGTGGAACGGTAACCATGCCCGCATTCGGAGATTACCAGTTTCCTGGCGTTCAATTCTTCGACTTTTTCATAAAGGCGGACCGCGACCGACCCGCCGAGGTCATCATCTCCCGAAAATAAGCCGAAATTGGTCATGTCCCACCCCTCGGAGGCCATCGTCCAGTTTTCTTTAGCGGCATAGAATATCTTCGCGGCATCCGCTATTGTTCGGGGATCATATTTTACCTCGCGGGGATTGATAGAATAATAAACATCGCAATCTTTTTTGTCGATAGGAATCTTCGCCTGCGGATCATCGAGTTCCATCTGCATCTCTTCTTCCATCCATTCCAGGGTATCGATATAATCCTCTTTGAGGACTCCCATCTGGTTTCCCAATTCCCATTGATCCTTGCTTACAACCGCGACGCCTTCGGGCATTACACCTACGGAGACCAGGAGCCCTCGAGCCATACGATTAAAAGTCGCGAGGTCTACCCCCATAGGGCAGTTAATTGTGCACCTTCTGCAATTTGTGCATTTTCCGAATACAACATCTTTTAACTCTTCAAGTTGTTCATCAGTATAAACGCTTTTGGCTTTAACCCAGAACGGCAGAACACGCCCCGTCCAATCGAAATGCCGTTTAAAAATTTTCCTGATCTGGTCGCCCTTATAAGCGGGGGCATAGGTGGGATCGCCGGGATTGGCCAGTACATAGTGACAACTCTGGGTGCACATACCGCAATGGACGCATGCCACCAGTGAACCAACGATCTGCCTATTCAGTTTTTTCTCGAAACGTTCTAAGACTTTCTGCGCTTTATGAGATCTTTCTTTTATTGCCGGCATCTTTATTCTCCATCGATTTCAATTTTCACTAATGTCAACTATGTCCTGGGATTATGTTCGATTGGGTAGACCCCGCGATGCCCCATGGTTTTTCCAAGATAATAACGGGTGAACGGATAGTACAGGTAATGGGAAATTTTGCTGAAAGGCACGTAAATCAAAAAGAATGCTGTAAGTATGAAATATGTAACAAGGTGCCATTCGCCCCCTGATGTATCGTTTGGAACCGAAAGGAAAGCGAAAAGGAACCATACTGTTAACAGGAGCAGGGAAAAATGGTCATCGGGAGTGCTGATAGCCCTTATGTATTTATCCCCGTAACGTCTAATCATCCTGAACAGCCCGACAATAAAAGCCGCCCCGATTATAAACTGGAGTAATGGTTGGACTCCCGGGATTTCGAGAACATGGGGCCAGTATGGGATGATAAAGGATAACGCTATCGCCGAGGTTACCCCGAGATGAAACACCACGAATTGGGCGTAAAAGAAAATCTTAGTGCGGGTACTTTCCATCCCCATCGGATTGGCGATGTTCATCCATGAATAGATTATACCCCTCCTGGGTGTGGTATCAATAGCTCCTGTCGCCGCTTGACGCTCTTTACCCGCCGGAAATTTCATCAACCACCTCAATCTGGTAATATATACTACCGCCATAATCAGCAGGGCGATTTCCTGGAGCGGGTGTTCTACAAAATGAAGGAATTCACTCATATCTTAATCTCCCGTTATTCTAAGATAATGCCAGTAACCGGTTGTGATAAGGTTCAAACTCTCGTCTATCTATTACACTCAATGTCACTTCCTTGATTCCGGTTTGCCCGTTTAAATAATCCTTGATCGTCTTCAAGGTAACCGAAGCGCTGACATCCAGGGGAATCCCGTAAAACCCCGTTCCCATAGGAGGGAATGCGATTGTCTCCAACCCCTCTTTGTCAGCCAATTTCAAGACATTCAGGATTGTATCCGAGAGTTTTCGTTCCAGGTCTTCTTCCTGGAATTTGGGCCCGTTTGCATGGATAATGCGTTTTGCTTTCAGGTTTCCGGCTTCGGTGATAACGGCTTGGGTAACATTGATGGGATCCATCGAATCGAGTTCTTTCTGAATACTCTGACCGCCTCGAAGCGTTATTGCCCCGCCGAAACCCGAACCGAGTTTAAGGTTAGATTGAGCATAATAAACGAAACAATCCACCTCCAGCATCGTGATGTCATCTTTGGAAACCCTTAAGATGCTGTTGTTGATTTTCATTTCCTCAGTCATTGTTTTGGCTCCTGTTCCCGTGTTTTGAATAACGATTTACTCGTCTAATGCAGCGTTTGCCTGGCAGTTCCTATCAATTTTTTGAGGTCTTTCAATGTAAAATCGGCGTTGATAGTGGCGAATACCATTCCCTCGCAATCGGCGGGGAGTTCCTCTATCTGCCCGGAGACTATTATTTTAACAAATGGGATTCGTGGATCACTGGATAGGTGTTTGGCGATTTCTGCGCATCGATTTTCCCCTATTTCCATATCGATTACCGCGTAATCAGGGCGGAAATTTTCTACTATCATCGAACCTTCGTACTCGTTGTCAGTCACCCTTATGTTAAAAGCCGCCTCCCTTGAGGATTCTTTTAGACCCTCACCGAGTTTTTCATTCAGGGTGATAATCAGGATATTCAAATCCTGACCCTGCACAACCCGGAAATATTCGCAATCATCGCAGGTGCTTTTACAAAAGGCTTTAGCGTGCCCCTGGTCTTTGGATAATTTGCTGACCTCGTAACATCTCAATGCTCGTGAACGGTAGACTATACAATCGGCGCATTTCCCGCCGATATCATCGTTATCCCCGTAATACTCCCAGCAAAACCGAAACTTCCTGTCTGCCTCCTCCGGTGATTCGATCAATTCACCGGATTCGATTATCGCCATCAGGTGTTCCCGATTAATGCGGAAGTGTCCGCCCGCCGTCCTGCTTGCGGGAATTTTACCGGCTTTTATCCACTTGAGTACAGTATCCGGGGTAACCGAACAGAGTTTGGCCGCCTGCCCCGTCGATACCATCTTCCTTTTTAAAGTTTCTTGCATTACCTGAACACATTATGGGAATTATGGGTTTTATTGCTTATATGGATTTAATAAGCATTGTTTATTACAAAAGTCAAGTATTATTTTGCGAATGTTTTCACTTTTTGGATAAGTTATTGAATAGCCTGACTTTGGAAGTACCGGTAAATAGGTGTGGGTTTTAATAGTCTGGATTAGAGGAGGTTGTGTAAATTTCGGGTGTTATTGTCTTATGTTTTGTAATTCGTCTTTTTATATGTTACAGTTGATTTTGTTATGAGCGCCAAATTAAAAATCGCCGTGACCGGCGGAAGCGGTTTTGTCGGAAGTCATATTATTCAAAAAGCATTGAGCGAAGGCTTTAGGGTTCGCGCCTTATCGCGCACACCGGGAGCGCTCAGGGATGTTGATTATATAAAAGGCAATATTGTTTCCGGGGAGGGGCTGGACGAATTTCTCGAAGGCGTTGATGTCGTAATCAACTCGGTGGGTATCATAAAGGAAACGAAGGGGAATAAGTTTGAGGGTGTTCATTATGGCGGCGTAGTTAATATTCTCGAAACATGCCGTCGTAAAAATGTAAATAAGATAATTCAAATAAGCGCGCTGGGGACCGGACCGGAAAAGGAAAACATGTATTTCAAAACGAAATACATGGCGGAGCGCGAGATCCAGTCCTCTGGTATGAACTACGTCATATTCCAGCCCTCATTGATATTCGGTCCCGGTGATGGTTTCGTTAACATGCTTGCCGGAATACTTAAGTTTGCTCCCGTATTCCCGATTTTTGGCGATGGTTCATACCTGCTTCAACCGGTATCGATACATGACCTCGCTACGGCCGTAGTGAAACGCGCGGAAGACATCAATCGCAACCGTAGTGTATATCAAGTCTGCGGTCCGGAGAAATTGAGTTACGAGCGGATAGTGAGGATGATTATCCGACAGATGGGCAAAAAAAGATTGGTTATTCATGTCCCCATAGGATTGGTTCGGCTTGGCGTTAACATTTCGGAGAAACTCAACCTTCCATCCCCTCTCTCTTCGGAGCAGTTGGATATGTTGTTGACGGGCAGTGTTTGCGATGACAATAGCTTCACTGAGGATTTTAACATTAACCTCGTAACTCTCGAAGAAGGGATGAAGGAATACATTTCCTGAAATAAAAAACCTCCGCCGGAGCGGAGGTTGAAATCAACGAAGTAGTAGTTACCAGGTTATAGCCGCGCTTCCCCATGTGAAACCAGCCCCGAAAGCAACCAGCAAAAGAGGATTGGCTTTTTCGTAATGACCGTTATTACGTATTTCATCCAGGGCGATGGGGATAGATGCTGAAGAAGTATTGCCGTACCTGTCTATATTGATGTAAACCTTTTCAGGCGGTATTTTGAGCCTTTCGGCAGTTGCCCTTATAATTCTTACATTGGCCTGGTGAGGAACGAGCATTCCAATTTCGTCGGCTTTAATACCGGTTTTGGATAAGATGGTTTGAGAGGCTTCGTTCATGGCCCTGACCGCGACTTTGAAAACTTCGTTCCCGCTCATTTTTAAAAAATGAAGCCTCTGGTCCACCGAGCTCTGTGAAGCGGGGAACTTGGAGCCCCCGCCGGGCATCTTCAACAGGTCGCCATGACTGCCGTCGGCGCGGATATAAGTGCCCATTATACCGGTCCGCTCCTTACTCGCTTCGATAACAACAGCGCCGGCGCCGTCTCCGAATAGAACGCATGTTGAACGATCCTGCCAATCAGTAATTTTTGAAAGTACTTCAACCCCGATAAGCAGGATTTTTTTGAAAGTACCTGACTTGATATAAGAGTCGACAATCGACAGGCCGTAGATAAAACCGGTACAGCCCGCGGCAACATCCATTACCGCGGCTTTCTTTGCCCCAATTTTGCTCTGGATTATCGCGGCGGTTGAAGGGAAAGGCATGTCCGGCGTTACCGTAGCCACCAGGATCAAATCAAGGTCATCCGGTTTGACATCGGCACGATTCAGCGCGGTTAAAGCCGCCTCTGTCGCCAGAGTGGAAGCGGTTGTGTTTTCATCGGCGATGTGACGTTCTTTTATTCCGGTGCGGGTAACGATCCACTCATCGGTGGTATCAACAATTTTTTCCAAATCATAGTTAGTTAGAATTTTTGGAGGAACGGCTCTGCCGGTTCCGATGATTCGAGAATAATACTCAGCC